>CAYYJL010000001.1:0-23575 GCA_964472245.1 uncultured Ignavibacteriaceae bacterium
GTGTATATGGAGCTGCCCTATTGAAGTGATAAAACTCAACAGGAAAGGAGTGCCGGTAAAATAATGGTAAAACAGTATTATGATATTGTTGTAGTCGGTGCCGGACCTGCGGGATCTGTTGCAGCACGGTTTGCTGCTGAACAGGGTGTGAGCGTATTAATGCTTGAAAAAGACCGCGATGTGGGCTATCCCGTCCGCTGCGGAGAAGCAATCAGCCGGGAAGGTGTGGAAGAGTTTATAGCTCCGGATGAAAAGTGGATAACCTCTCACATTAAGAAATTTGCGATGATTGCTCCTGACGGAACAGAAGCTGTACTTGAACTTCCCGGTGAAGGATATATACTTGAGCGGAGAATCTTTGATTATGAACTTGCTAAAAAAGCTGCACACGCAGGTGCGGAAATTTTGACCCGTGCATATGTAAATGATCTAATTATCGAAGATGATACGGTGGCGGGAGTGAAGTATATGTATCAGGGGGAACAAAAAGAAGTGCGCTGCAAAATTGTGATTGGTGCAGACGGAGTGGAATCACGTGTTGGCAGATGGGCCGGGATTAAAACGCATATTGATTTCCGTGATATGGAATGCTGCACACAGGCGACAGTGAGTAATCTATCCGTTGCAACAGACACCTGTTACTTTTACTTTGGTGAGAATGTTGCACCGAGCGGTTACTTCTGGGTTTTTCCTAAAGGGGAAAGAACTGCCAATGTAGGTTTGGGAGTCAGCGGTGCAATCGGGAAAAAGAGATCTGCACTTTCATTCCTGAACGACTTTATGGAGAAAAATTATCCTGATGCAGCTGTTCTGACTCACATTGCGGGGGGCGTTCCCTGTTCCCCGACATTAGAGACGATTGCGGGCAAAGGCATTATGCTTGTTGGTGATGCGGCACGGCAGGTGAATCCTCTCAGCGGAGGAGGCATTGCCAGCGGGATGATTGGCGGTAAGCTGGCAGGAATAACGGCAGGGGAAGTTATCAAGATGAATAAACCCGGTCATGTTTTTGAATATGAAAAAAGATGGCGTGAGCGGCTGGGTAAACGGCATGAAACATTTAACAGGATTAAAACGGGTATATATAACTTTTCCGATGAGAAGTTTAACGGCATCGCCAGAGCATTTAATAAAGTTCCGCCGGAAAAAAGAGGGCTTGGCAATCTGTTCACCACAGCTCTGATTAACCAACCTTCATTACTTATTGATGTTGCAAAAGTATTTCTGGTAAAATGAGTAAAAAGAAAAAACAAAGTCCGGCTCCTGTTCAGGGAGCTGCATCAGACGTATCTGCAGAAAAGAAAAAATATCCGCTCTGGTTTTACCTTGCGGGATTTTCACTCCCCATTGTGTTTATTCTGCTGCTGGAAATATCTCTTCGCTTATTTAATTACGGCAAAACGTATGAGGTATTCTCGGAGATTTCTCCCGTCTATCCGGGGATGTTATTCTTAAATCCCAACATAACGGAAAAATATTTTGTTAATCTGAGCAATACACCCGGCACTGTTGCGGATGGGTTTTACGCTGAAAAGAAGACCAATACATTCCGTGTTTTTGTATTCGGCGAAAGCAGCACCGCAGGATGGCCGTATGTACCGAATGCCAGTTTTCCGCGGTATATAAAACGAAAACTGCAGGCGCTTTATCCGGATAAGACGATTGAAGTGATTAACCTGGGTGTTTCTGCTATTTCAAGTTATGTGATTCTGGATTTTGCCAAAGGGGCAGTCAAATATGAGCCGGACCTTGTATTGATATATACGGGACACAATGAATATTACGGTGCATTGGGTGCAGGTTCAACACAGAGTCTGGGTGCAAACAGAACATTGATAAACTTTGCTCTTTGGCTGCAGGATTTTAAGACGGTTCAGCTGATACAAAACAGCATCAGCACGGTTTGGGGATGGTTTGGCAGTGCAGGAGAAGATGATGGCGGCAGCAGCAATGAAACACTTATGGCGCGCATGATTGGGGAAAGTTTGATTCCGTATGAATCTGATATATACCAAGAGGGTTTAGATCAGTTCCGCGGTAATATGGAGGAAATGCTTGAGCTTTTTGCAGATAAGAATATCCCGGTTATTTTTTCAACCGTTGCATCTAATTTACGGGATCAGAAGCCGTTTATTCCGGGTTCGGAAAGTGATGCAGATTCTCCCGGTGCGGTTTATAAAAAGGCACTTAACCTGCTGCAAGCTGGGGACAGTGTTGCGGCATTGCAGGAATTTAAAAAGGCAAGAGATTTAGATCCGCTCCGTTTTCGTGCAAGCAGTGATATTAATACGATTATCCGGGAATTAGCCAATCAATACAAAACGGTATTATTGGATGCGGAATCACTCCTGAATAACTCATCGCAGCATGGCATTACAGGCAAAGATTATATGACAGATCATCTGCACCCGAATGTACAAGGTTACAGCATACTGGGTGAAATGTTTTACATGAGCATGAAAGAAAACAAGCTGCTCCCAGGGGATGCCCCTGCCGATAGAAGAGTTGCAGAAATTGATGAGCGGCTGCGGAATGAGTTTCCGTTTACAGAGGTTGATTCGGTGATTGCGGATTTACGGCTCCGGATTTTACTCGGGTTTTATCCTTTTGTACCAAAGGGGCAGCCAAACAAATTAGTGCAGGAATTTAAGCGGAAGAATATGATAGATTCACTGGCTGTTGCAGTTGTGGAGAAGGATATCCCGTGGGAAGAGGCACATACCCGTCTTGCTGATTATTATGTATATACGGGGAATCTGCTAGCCGCTGAAAGGGAAATCCGGACATTGATTGCAGACAGGCCGCAAAACCAAAGCTATTATCAGCAGCTTGCCAAAGTGTTTATAGACGCCGGTATGTATGATAATGCTATCCGATACCTGGTAGGGCTGCACAAATTAGCGCCGCAGGAGTTTACCTTCAAGTGGCTGGGTGCTATATATCTGCAGCAGGGATTGTATCAGCGCGCACTTAACTATCTCGGCGGGGCGCTGGACTACGGTCAGTCAGACCCTCAGGTTTGGTATAATATAGCAGGTGCATATTATTTTAACGGCAGAATGCAGGATGCAATAGAAGCGGCAAAGCGGTGTTTAGCGTTGAATCCGAATCATCAAATGGCAAGAAATCTGCTTGTCCAATTGCAGCAGGTTGTACAGCAGAATCCTGCTCCGCAAGGTACTCAGAAATAAGTATAAACGAAGGGGATAAACGATAATCCCGGGGTGAGAATATATATACAAACGAGGGTGAAAAGAATACCAAGTTTGATTTTTATATCGAGCCCGCTGTAGAAATTTTCCAATCTGCTGCTTATCCCTGCCGGCAGATAAATGAGAATAAAGGCAAAAAGAAGCAGAAGCATTGCGGGGGCAGAGGGGAGAACAAGGCCGTTTGCTGTGTTTACCAATCCGGATAAGATATCAAACCCTGTCTGTAATGAATACGCGCGGAAAAATATCCAGGCAAAGGTGACAATATGAAAAGTGATAAAAATCTTTAACAGGGATTTCTGCTTCTCACTCTGCTTTTCCGGCTGTTTCAGAAGTGAAGGAATCATACAAAAGCCGTGAATCATTCCCCATAAAATCATAGCAGCTCCGCTGTCATGCCAGACAGCACAGAGGAAAAATGTAATGAGTATAGCTGCAATAGTTCCCAGAGTTTTCTTTCTGCGGAACACCAGCTGCAGGGGAGTGAATATTGATTCCATCAGCCATGACGAAAGTGATATATGCCACCTCCGCCAGAAATCTGCGATTGAAACTGCGCGGTACGGCTGATTAAAATTTTCCATAACGGAAAAGCCAAGCAGCAGCGCAATGCCTAAAGCCATGTTGGTGTATCCTGCAAAGTCGAAATATATTTTTGCACTGTAACCGTACACCGCTCCCCATATTTGCGGAGCAGTATAATTTTGCGGTGCTGCATATATATGGTCAACAAGCAGAGTTGCTATTAAGTCGGCAATGAAGAACTTCATGATAAACCCGCTCGTGATAAGCAGAATTGCTTTATGGGCAGTTTTTACAGAGAATACAAGCGGTGTTTCAAGCTGCGGGATAAAATTGCGGGCACGTTCAACAGGTCCGCATATATATGTTGGGAGAAAAAACATATAGAGGAATAAATCTTCGGGGTTGCGGACCGGTTCTATTTTTTTATAGGCGACATCAAAATAGTAGCTTAACCCGCGGAAGCTGAGATAGGAAATCCCAATGGGGAAAAACAGATAAGTACCGGTAAAAGGTATCAGGCCATCCAGCATGTAGAGATAGTTCTTGGCAAAAATCATGGGTACAAGATTCACAAAAACAATACCCATCGTAAAGGTGGTCTTGGTTTCCATGTCCGCAGTTTTATGAAAAGCCCCAACGAACCTGTAATTGGCATAGAAAATGGCAAACAGCAGAATTGAAAGCGGTCCCGCCATACAAACGGAAAAGAGGGCAGAACCCCATACCAACATATTATTTCTTTGCTGTGCTGTCATTTATAGGACTGGAAGAACCTGTTTTGATGAAAAGTTCTCTGCAATATATTTTAATATTGTGTCAAAATAAAGCAGAGGAGGGTATAATGTACAAATGAAAGGTAAATCTGCGGGAAGCGGTTCTTGATGAGGCGGCTTATCCTGATAATT
Source organism: uncultured Ignavibacteriaceae bacterium (assembly GCA_964472245.1). GTDB lineage: Bacteria > Bacteroidota > Ignavibacteria > Ignavibacteriales > Ignavibacteriaceae > H2-BAC3. The sequence goes on from CAYYJL010000001.1 coordinate 4,643, forward strand.
TGCTGCGTATGCTTATATATAAAAAATCCTCCGGCGTTGCACCGGAGGACTAACTAACTAAGGAAGGGACGAAACTAGTATCTGTTTCGTTTTGTGTATTCCGTATGAAGGAGTTTGTGGGATTTTTTCCCCAGAGGTCCTTCTGGCAGGAATTCTTTATATATCTGCATGATTTCAGGGTTTTCATGGGATTTTCTGACCGGTTTCCCTTCATCTTCCCGGTAAATTGCAGCAATTCTTTTCTTGCGGATTTCGTCATTGGTGGGGATCGGCTGACCTCCTCCGCCGATGCAGCCGCCGGGGCACGCCATCACTTCGATAAAGTGGTAAGGAGAAGTACCCGCTTTAATTTGTTCCATAATAATTCTGGCATTCTTTAATCCGTGCGCAATTGCCACCCGGACTTCAACACCATTCAAGAAAGCCCAATCCGGCAGGCAGTCCTCAAGAAGTATGGATGCTTCCTTTATTCCTTCCAACCCGCGGGCTGGCAGTATATTCAGATTGTCGAACGGTACAGGTCTGCCTGTCACTATTTCATAAACGGTACGCAGAGCTGCTTCCATTACGCCACCGGTTGCACCAAAGAGAATAGCAGCGCCGGAGGAATCACCCATCATGGAATCAAACTGTGTTTCCGGTAAGGAATCAAAGTCAATTCCCGATTGGCGTATCATCATGCCGAGTTCACGGGTGGTGAGTCCCGCATCGATATCACGGTATCCGCTGGACTGCATTTCCGGTCTGTTTGCTTCATACTTTTTGGCAGCACACGGCATAACGGAAACAGAAACAATTTTTGCAGGATCAATCTCCTTTTTCTTTGCATAAAATGTTTTTGCAAGCGCACCAAACATTTGTTGCGGAGATTTACATGATGAGAGATGCGGCAAGTGGTCAGGATACATATGCTCTATATATTTAACCCAGCCGGGGGAGCAGGACGTTATCATCGGCAGGGCAACTTTTTCGCCATCAACAAGTGCTTTCTTAACTCTGGTCAGGAATTCCGTTCCTTCTTCCATGATCGTCAAATCAGCAGTGAAGTCGGTATCCAGAACTGAATCAAAGCCGATGCTTCTGAGTGAGGTTACCATTTTACCGGTTACACTCTCACCTGCTGGATGATCCAAAGTTTCACCAAGCGCTACGCGCACGCTGGGGGCTGTGTTTATTATAACGTGTTTATCCGGATTACCGATAGCTTCCCATATACGGTCGTAATAGCGCCGTTCGGTAAGTGCACCTGTAGGACAATGGATTACACACTGGCCGCAATTAACGCAGACTACTTCGTTAAGCGGCAGTTCCATAAAAGTGGAAATTTTCATATCCTTGCCGCGGTGTGCAACAGTTATTGCGTTGACGTGCTGCAGCTCCGCACATGTTCTTACGCAGCGCTGGCAGCGGACACATTTGCTGTCATCTTTTTCTATGGACCAGGATGACCTGTCAACCTCAATATCCGGTTTAAGGATGCTTATATACCGTGTGTTATCCACATTGTATTCAGCTGCCAGACTCTGCAGTTCGCAATTTAAACTGCGGTAACAGGTTGTGCACTGGGTATTATGCTCCGAGACCAGGAGTGCTATAATATCTTTGCGTGCATTTCTGACAACGGGAGAATTTGTATATATAACCATTTTATCCCGTGCAGGAGTGGAGCATGAGGCCGTGAGTGCCGGTGATCCCTTTACTTCCACCACACAGACGCGGCAGTTTCCTGCTACGCATAAATCTTCATGGTAGCAGAGTGTTGGAATTCTGACTCCGATTTTTTTTGCAGCATCCAGGATGGAAGTGCCCGCCGGAATAGTTATTTCATTATCGTTTACAGTTACTGTTATAAAATCTGCCATGATATATCCTAATAAATCATTTCTTCAACAAAATTGGTTACAATGGATGAAAAGGAGTTGGCTACTGATTGCCCGAGTCCGCATTTGGAGGTGAGTTTCATCGTCTCGCTCAGTTTGAGCAGCCGGTTAAGATACTCCGGTTCCTTTTCACCTCTTTTAACTGCTTCAATGCCGCGTTTCAGCTGCTGGCATCCTACGCGGCAGGGGGTGCACTGTCCGCAGGATTCCTCAGCAAAAAATTCCAGATAGTTATTTAAGATATTGTACATGGAACGCGAGCTGTTGAAAATCATCATGGAGCCGCCTGTAGGAAGGGAATCCCCTTCCAGTCCGCCGCGGAATCCGATGGTTGTTTCGTTGAACTTCTTTCGGGGTACACAGAAGCCGGATGCACCACCCACCTGCACGGCTTTGGTATCACCATCACCGAATTCATCAACAAATTCCGCAAGGGAAAGGCCAAACTCCAGGTCATATATACCCGGCTTTGGTGTATCACCTGAAACGGAAAATAGTTTGGAACCGTGAGAATCGTGAATGCCCAGTTTTTGATATTCCTTTGATCCGATATTACAGACCATAAACGCGGAGACAAGGGTCTCCACATTGTTAACAACGGTTGGTTTATTCATGTAACCGATGGAAGTCGGGAAAGGAGGTTTGTTGCGGGGCTCGCCGCGTCTGCCTTCCATAGACTGCAGAAGGGCTGTTTCTTCACCGCATATATATGCACCTGCGCCGGAAAAAATATCAATGATAAAGCGGAGGTTGTTTTCCTTGGCGAGAGTATTGAAAATTTTAATTTCTTTGCCCAACTGCGGAATCAGATAGCTGTACTCGCTTCTCAGGTATATATATCCATGATTTGCGCCGGTGACTTTTGCTGCTATTGCCATTCCGGCAAGTACACGTTTGGGTACACGGGTAAGAATTTCCCTGTCCTTAAAAGTACCTGGTTCGCCTTCATCAGCATTGCAGATAATATATTTGTCATCGGAGACCTGTTCTGCTGCCAGCTTCCATTTGAGCCCGGTGAGGAATCCGGCACCGCCGCGTCCTTTTAATCCTGATTCAATCAGTTCATTGATTATATATTCATTATCCTTATCAAGCACAGTGAGGAGCAGCTTATATTCACTGTCTGAATATGCACCCAGTATAAGATCAACTTTTTTTAATGATAGTTTCATCGCTGTTCTCCTATTTATTCTTGTATTCACTGATGATGGAAACAATCTTCTCTTTAGTGAGATCAGAATAGAGCGTATCATTAATTAACATTGCAGGTGCATGATGACAGGAACCGAGGCAATTCGTATAGCACAAGGAGAACTTTTTATTGTGTGTGGTTTGCCCCATCTTAATTTTTAAGAGGCGTTCCAGTGTGTCCACAATTTCTTTTTTCTCTTTCATATCGCAGACGATGGTTTTGCAGACACGGATAACGTATTCGCCCTGGGGGACGGATTCAAGAAAAGAGTAAAAGGTTGCAACACCATAAACTTCTGCAGAGGAGATATCCATTTGGCGGGCGATTTCCACCATTGCCTCATCGGATATATAATGGAATTTATTATAGACACCCTGAAGAACAGGGAGCAGGCGGCGGCGTTCTGTCCCGAGCTTATGCGTCAGCTCGGTGACGGTAGTTTCGATCAGGTTCATTCGTTTTTCTCTCCGATTAAAGATTCAGTTATTACACTGCCCTCTTTGCCCTCGAAGATACTTCGCAACGAAGTAGATTTTACACAGTAAACTTACGGAAAGTATTAATGCGTATCAATGTTTTTCGGTATATATACATACGATATTTTTCAGCTGTTTATGTCTTAATACAGGGCAATTTTTTTGCGTATAGAATCTTTACATTTTATGATAAATTTGTACATTAAATCAACATGAGTTTTTGGCTAATGAGAAAAATATTAATCACTGATATGAAGTACCCTGATTTTGCACTGTTGCTCTTAAGGGTTGGGCTTGGGGCTGCATTTATGATATTGCACGGGTGGGGCAAAATAAGCAATCCACAGGCGTGGGAGCGGTTAGGGAGCAACATGAGTAATCTGGGAATTACATTTTTGCCGGCGTTTTGGGGCTTTATGGCAGCGTTTACGGAATTTTTTGGTGCGGCATTCTTGCTGTTGGGATTGTTTACACGCCCTGCGGCCGCGCTGCTTTCTTTCACAATGCTGGTAGCTATGTTAAAACATCTTATGGCGGCTGAAAAATATTCATACCCATTAGAGCTGATGGTAGTTTTTTCTGCAATTATGTTTCTTGGTGCGGGCAGGTATTCATTAGACTATTATTTCTTTAGCAAAAATAAATAGAATAAGTGCACCAAAAGTGCGGATTTAAGCCCAATTCCGCACTTTTCAAATGGGAGAAATTATAAAGGGGTTTATAAGTTTTGGCAATTTTCAGCGTCGTGAAAATATTTTTTCTTTGTTTTCAGCCCCGTAAGCCATATTTCCAACAGGCATAATAGTTGATATTCATAAATATAGCTTTATGGAGAAAACAATGCTTGATATAGATGATGTAGCGGTTTATTCAATTGGAACAGCCGCAAGACTAACCGGGGTTAGTGTTCATACTCTCAGAATGTATGAACGCGAGGGGTTAATCCTTCCTGTTAAATCACCCGGCAATCAACGCCTCTATTCCCAATCTGATATTGAGCGGATTCAGTGTATCCGTGCCGCAATTACAGAGGCAAAAATATCAATTGCAGGAATTAAACATATTCAGGCAATGGTTCCCTGCTGGCAAATAATCAATTGCCCGCCGGAACAGCGAAATAATTGTGAGGCATACCGGAATCATAGTGCGGGCTGCTGGACCTTCAAACACAAAAAGAATGTCTGTGCAAAAACAGAATGCCGTCAGTGCATTGTTTATCAGAAAGCTTCCAACTGTTCCGGTGTAAAAGAATTGATGAAATCCGTAACCAGTGCCCGGACAGCCCTGGCAATCAGTAAAAGATAAAATCAGAAAACAGCAATATGAAGAAAATATTATTATCAGTTTTTATAATAGCATTCGGCAGTTTCATTGTAATGAATCTGTTGTTTGATAATTCACCGGGTGCAAGCAGATTGACTGAACTGAAACAAAAGATTTCAGAAAAAGAAAAACCCTCTGCAGATCACTCAAAATTCCCCAACCTTCAAAAAGATTTCCGCACTCCCCAGGAAGTGACTGAACAATGTATTGTCTGTCATACGGAGCGCCACGTTGAAGTTATGAAAACTTCACACTGGAATTGGGAGCGTACCGAATATATAGAAGGGAAGGGAATTCAACGGATAGGTAAAAAGAATATATTAAATAACTTCTGCATCGGTATATCCGGTAATGAACAAAGCTGCAATAAGTGCCATATCGGTTATGGATGGGGCGACTCCAATTTTGATTTTACCAATGCAAACAATGTTGACTGCCTTGCCTGCCACGATAACAGCAACACATATATAAAAGCTAACGGCGGCGCAGGAATGCCGGATGCAACCGTGGACTTGAAAATGGTTGCACAAAAGGTAGGCAAACCGATGAACGGTAACTGCGGCAGCTGCCACTTCCTTGGCGGAGGCGGCAATAATGTAAAACATGGTGACCTTGAAACTGCACTGCTGGAAGCTACAAAAGATGTTGATGTGCACATGGCTGTTGATGGTGTTAATATGCAGTGCGTGGAATGCCACACAGCGGTGAATCATCAAATGAAGGGGAAAGTATATTCACTCTCTTCCATGAACAAAGACCGTGTTGAGTGTGAAACCTGCCATGATGCAACACCTCATAAAAATGACATCATAAATGAACATACTGCAAAGGTTGCATGCCAGACCTGTCATATACCATATTATGCAAAAGTAAACCCCACAAAGCTTTCCTGGGATTGGTCAACTGCAGGCCGGATGAAAGACGGCAAGCCGTATGAGGAACATGACAGTCTTGGCAAGGAAGCGTATATGAGCATAAAAGGCAGCTTTACCTGGGGTAAAAATGTAGAACCGGAATATATATGGTTCAACGGAACAGCATCCCACTACTTACTCGGTGACAGTATTAATGAAGATGGCGTAACTGTGCTGAACCGGTTGAACGGGGACTATAATGATCCGGACGCAAAGATCATTCCCGTAAAAATTCACCGTGCAAAACAAATTTATGATGCTGAATATAAATATCTGATTCAGCCAAAGACCGTATCCAATTTTGACGGTGACGGCGGATATTGGAAAGAGTTTGACTGGAACAGAGCTGCTGAAGAGGGAATGAAGCGAATCAATCTTCCTTACAGCGGAAATTATGGTTTTACAGAAACAGAAATGTATTGGCCTGTTAACCACATGGTGGCACCAAAAGAACAATCACTGGATTGTGTTGACTGCCATACAAGAAACGAGGGACGGCTTGCATCACTTTCCGGGTTTTATCTTCCGGGAAGAGATTATAAACCGGCAGTTGAAACTCTCGGCGCTGGAGTGATATTCTTTACCCTGCTTGGAATTATTTCTCATGCAGTGGCACGTTTCCTTAAATGGAAAAAACAGAACGGAACGGACGCAAACAGTGAGGTGAAAAATGACGACAAATAAGAAGAGACAATATGTTTACCGTGGATTTGAGCGGTTCTGGCACTGGTCGCAGGCGTTTTTAACGGTGCTGCTTGGTGTAACCGGGTTTGAAATACATGGAACGATATCATTCTTCGGTTTTGAAGCCGCGGTACAGATTCATAATTTTTCTGCAATTGCCTTTATTATACTGATTGTGTTTGCAATCTTCTGGCATTTGAGTACAGGTGAATGGAAGCAGTATATACCAACTCTTACTAATGTCCGCGCACAGATGGAATACTACGTATTTGGAATATTTAAGGATGCACCGCACCCGGTTAAGAAAACGGTACTCAGCAAACTTAATCCGCTGCAGAAACTTGTCTATGCAGGGCTGAAGGTTATCCTGATACCGATGATGGTTACTACGGGACTTCTCTATATGTTTTACCGATACCCGATGAGCGGAGAGGTTAAGGGATTGAATATTGAAGGTTTGGAAATTATTGCAGTTCTCCACACTGCCGGGGCATTCCTGTTTACGTCGTTTTTTATTGCACATTTATACCTTATTACCACTGGCGAAACACTTACGTCCAATATCAAGGCGATGATTACGGGGTATGAAGAACTGGAATCGGAGGACAAATCTGAAATACCTAAAGTAACTGCGAACATTACAAAACAGAAAGCAGAAAAGATAATTGAAATTGAACAAAAGGTGACAGCATGAAGACAAAATATATGAATCCATATCTGGCAGGGTTTTTCCTGGGCTTGATTTTAATAGCCACTATATATATATCGGGACGCGGCTTGGGTGCAAGCGGGGCATTAAAAGCGGTAACGGTTCAAACCATGAATGTGGCAGCACCGGATCATGTTAAGGAAAATGGGTTTTATGCCGCCTTTAATCAGACAAGATCCGGCAATCCTTTGCGCGACTGGCTGGTTCTTGAAGTATTCGGTGTTATCATCGGCGCATTTATTTCCGGTTTAATTTCAGACAGGATTAAACTGACTACTGAAGCAGGCCCCCGGGTTAAAAACGGGAAGCGGCTGCTCTTTGCCTTTGGCGGCGGATTACTCTTCTCATTTGGAGCACAATTAGCCAGGGGCTGCACAAGCGGTGCAGCATTGACAGGAATGGCAGTGCTCTCGACGGCGGGCTTTGTGACTATGATGGCAATATTCGGTTCCGGATATGCTGTTGCATATTTTTTCCGTAAACTTTGGATATAGGAGAAAGAAATGGGACCATTAGTACCTGATTTTATTACCGATGAATTTAACCTGATTGCTGCCTTTATTATCGGCATAGCATTCGGATATATATTGGAACAAGCCGGCTTTTCTTCATCTAAAAGACTTGCCGGTGTATTCTACGGCTACGATTTTACCGTGCTTCGCGTATTTTTTACAGCCGGAGTAACGGCAGTTGTAGGACTGCTGATACTTGCCCAGTTCGGGTTTATTGATATGGATTTTGTATATATCAATCCTCTGTGGCTGTATCCTGCCATTGCAGGCGGAGTTATCATGGGAGTGGGCTTTATACTGGGAGGTTACTGCCCGGGTACCAGCATCTGTGCAGCGGCAATCGGAAAGAAAGATGCTATGTTATTTGTCCTTGGCGGAATAGCCGGTGTATTCCTGTTTGCCGAGATGTATCCGCTCCTTAAGGATTTTTATGAAGGATCCTTTATGGGACCCGTAAAAATATATGAATCATTAAGCATTACCCAGGGCTTGTTTATTGTAATATTGATTCCGGTAGCGGTAGCCGCCTTTTACTTCACCACAAAAATTGAAAAAAAGGTGAACAAGGAAGCTGATTCTGCGGGCTTCACTTTTTACAAACATGCATCCTTTGCCGCGCTCTTGATATTAGTAACCTTTGTACTTGCCGTTATTCCCGGAAGAAAGGAATCCCTGCTGGCGAAAGCAAAAAGCGAGGCAGCAACCGAAAATTTCAGTTACGTTACAGCGGACGAATTGGCATTTCATCTCGCTAATGAAAATAAGCGGATGCAGATTATCATGATTACCCGTGATGGTAAAGGTGATTCCCTGATTCTGCCCGGTTCAATAAAAATGGGTTTTAAGGAAATAACCACCAAAGCAGGCGGCTTGATGATACAGGGGAAACATGTAAAAAAGATACTTGCCGGAGCTGATGAACAGAGCGAGAAGGAATTTTATACCCTCATGAAATCTTTGGGATATACAAACATTGCGTTGCTGCAAGGAGGTATAGATACATTTAAAAGAAAGATTTTAGAGTACGAAGGTATTGACGAAATCCGTGAGACAGATGAAGTGCTTGCCGATTTCCGTATTGATGCCGGCAGAAAGATTCACGCCATGATTTTGCAGGCGAGTGCAGCACCCGTAAAAAAAGTATCTGTAAAGAAAATTAAAGGGGGCTGCTAAGCTCAGTTTTTTGATCTCTCTGTGAAGGTGGAACCACCTGTTTATCGTAAATTGAATAATCCAAAATAAACAGGTGGTTTTTACCATGAAAAAACTGATGATACTTCTGCTGCTGGGTTTTACCGGCGGTATATTTGCACAAGCGAATCCGGAAATTACAGAGGAACTTTACAGAAGCCGGGATGCATGGAATGAGGGAAATATCGAAAAATATATGGAGACCTACTGGCAATCAGACTCTCTGGTTTTTGTGGGCTCTAAAGGACTAACCTACGGGTGGGAGCAAACCCTTAAGAACTACAAGAAAAGCTATGCCACCAAAGAAATGATGGGCCGGCTGGAATTTACCATTCACCGGCTGGAGATCTTTGATGATAACAATGCCTTTATGCTGGGGGGATGGAAAATCATGAGGGAAAAGGGGGAAATATCTGGGTATTTTACACTTCTCTGGAAGAAAATTGATGGTGTTTGGAGGATTATTCTGGACCACTCTTCTTAGCCAAGCGGCAACTCTAATACGACAAAAAAGTGTCAGAATTCATCTAATTTTTGATAAATTTGCAGGTTATTCAGCATAATGTCAACATTGTTGTATATAATAACCTGTGCGCAAAAGTTTTTGAAGAATCGCTGGGTAGTCTTGCCAATGGATGGCACACGTACATGTTTAACGCTGCCGGATTTGCTTCCGGTACATATATTTACGAAATTAGGGCCGGAATTAAATCTTTGACCGGCAAAATGCTGCTGCTCAAATAAACCCGTGAATTAAATATCGAGCAGCCGAATGAGGTGCACAACATTTTTGGTACTGTCTTTATGGATAATCAATATATCCGGACAGGAGAAGTTTGCAGGGGAGAATGAACTCTTTTTAACCCCGACAGCTAAAGTTCTAGACGAAGGGAGTCTATATATCTCCTCGTATGAGATATTTTACATGAATGCCGGCTGGGCTCCTGTTCAGGGAACCATGATAGGGGTATCTGTTCCACTGCCGATGTTTGAGGGCTTTGAGAACGGGTTTCTGATAGGGGGGAAGCAGCAAGTGTATAATGAGCAGGAAAATAATGTGGCAATATGGGGAGTTTATTCTCCTCCAGGTAATCTTGTTACTGTTGGCGGAGTATATACCTATGATACGCCGCGGTTTTCAGTTAATGTTCTTTTAGGTGAAGGAATTAATTTTAATAATAATGAAACCGTGCATATGGGCGGGCTTGGAGGAGTACTTAAAATTTCAAAAATATTCAGCATCATGGGAGAAGTTACAGGATTCTCCGATGAAATTGATGAGGATGGAATCAGTTTTGCATGTATAGGAGTTCGGTTTGCAAGTAAAAACCTGCTTTTAGATTTTGGAATGTTAAAGCCCTTTGACAGACACAATACAGTTGAAACTTTCCCATTTATTAAGGGTTCCATAGTTTTTTAAAATGATGAAATCATCAATTTTAATAATCATTTTATGCAGCGCGATTATTAAGCCCGAAAATCCCGTTATTTTCAAAGGAACGGGTATTTCCTATGGTGATAAAATCATGGTTATGGCGTTAGCCGGAATAGTCAACCGGGATTCAGCGCGGCTGTATCTGAGGAACATCTATGAAACCTGGTCATACAAACAGAATGATGAAGACTGGGAATATATATATAAGACTAAGGGAGGAGCCGTTTTTGATTCGATTTCATCTGTCAGCCAGCTGATAGACCGTTTCAGAAACTTTATCGGGGGAGGTGTTCAATACGATTTTAACAGATTTTACTCAAACTTCAGCGGGCAGAATTTTAACTGGCAGGCAGAATACGCCGCTGTTATTGGAGGGCTTACAGACAGATTACCGGTCACTGCATCAATGGCTGCAACATATAACCTCACAATTACTGATTCTGTACTTGTTCATGACGCATTTAATACAGACACCTCCCGGTATGTGCCAACCAAACTTGATAACCTATCGTTAAACTGGAATGCTTCCGGTTTAAGTGAGGAACAACGGTATTTTAATATTATTGACTGGGGTATAAAAAATCTTCTGCCGGTATGCAACCCGGGTTCATTTTATCTGAGAGAATTAACGGATTTTACTGTTAAGCAGAAAATGTTTCAGGTGAACCTGGCGGGGACTGAAGACCTGAATTTTAATTCTCTGCCTGAACAAAAAGCTGAGTTCCTGGAGCGAATACTATTGTATATGCAGAGCCAGAATCCCGGAAATATATTTCATATATACGGATGGATGCGACCTGAACCGCTGACTCAGTGGTTTGCAACATTTAATGCTTCGTTCCATGAAACATTACTGGGGAATTTATCCTGGCACACATCGTTTCCGGTGCAGGATACTGTATTGCAGCTGAAATCTGCTGTTGATCCGGATACCGTCGTCCTGAGGGATAAGCATTATATAGTCTTTATCGGCAGCGAGGGTGATGCTTCAAACTGGGTATTTGGATTGCAGTCGGGCGCATGGGTTTCTCCCGGGCGCGGAAACACTCCGTTCGGTTGGGGGATTAACCTGCATTTGCTGAGTTTAGCTCCGTTTGCTGCTAAATATTATTATGAAACGGCTACCGCAAATGACGGATTTGTCAGTGTAACATCTCCCCTGGGATATGCGTATCCGGACTTGTGGACTGCTGCTGCGCTGCCTTCCGCACATGATGAATCCCGCCGGCTTTTACAGAAATTCAAACTGAAAGAGATTTACGGATACAAACATTATGCTCCTTCCGGATTAATTACATACCGGGGGAGGACCATCAGTAACAGTTTCAATTTTGTAAAGTACGGGCAGTTTCAGAAGAACATCGGGGCAGATATAACTTTTATATTTGATCCGTTTCTGGCAACACAGCTTCCAAACGTCGCCTACGGTTCCCTGCTTTTTAATCATGTAAACGACGGGACATTCTACGGTGACGTTACAAATATACCCGCAGTTGTTCAAAGAATTAAGAATGCTATTTCAGGCAAAAGCAAACCGTATTTTTATCTTGCAGGATATCAGCGCATGAGGCATAATAATGGGGCATTAATTAACTCTCCGGGCAGTTCTGATATAACCCCGCAAAAACTTGATCAACTGGCTCAGGCATTATATACGGATCCTGTCATCGGAAATCAAATTGAAATTGTAACTCCGCAGTATTTCAGTGCTTTGCTGAGAAAAAAATTGGGGCTGACGGATATTTCTGAAAACGATACGTATGAAAATCCTTCTTTTCAGTTGGGATCATATCCAAATCCGTTTAATGCATCAGCAAGGATATATATCCTGATACCGGAAGGGGGTATCGTATCACTTGATATATTTTCTGCCGCCGGGGAGAAAATTAAAACAGTGGCAGCGGGATATACTGAGCCGGGCTATCATGAATATACATTTGACAGTTACGGGCTGAGTTCGGGAGTATATTTCATCCGGTTAATGTGCAGCGGCACAGTCAGGTACACGAAAATAGTTTTAATGAAATAACGGGGAGTATATTCAATCGTTTATCCGGGGGGGCTCCCAATTTTATGTGTGTGATGCAGACCATACAGTTCAGTTCATTTGACGCGGGACAAAAAGAATCTTCTCAGAATAAATCATTTTTGTACGGTAAATTTTTGTAAAACTTCTGCTTTCTGCAGAGCATCAATTATCCGGAGTGTGTCAATTGAGAGGTTTTTTATTATATATGCTATATTGTACATCCCTGTGTTTCGGTCAATATAACGGCGGCCCCGGCAGGGGGGATGCCTCAGCTTCAATCAGCAACAGTCCTTTGCCTGTAGAACTGGTTTCATTTCAGGCCATTCGGCAGGGAAATGGAGTGCTGCTGACCTGGTCCACCGCAACAGAACTTAATAATTTTGGGTTTCAGATACAAAAACGAATCGTTGAAGGTACCAGCCAGAACTGGTCGCCAATAGGATTCACCAAAGGGGGAGGAAACAGCAGTGCCCCGCGCAATTATTTCTTTTTAGATACATTTTCTGAATCAGGAACCTTTGCGTACAGACTGAAGCAGATAGATATGGACGGGTCATTCTCATACTCTTCAGAAACAGTAATTTCGGCAGGCAATGCTCCGGTGAACTTTTTATTGGAGCAAAATTACCCCAATCCATTTAATCCCTCAACAGTAATTAAAGTGCATCTTCCCGCGGCATCATTATTAACACTGGAAGTATTCACGATTTCGGGAGAGATTGTTCAGGAACTTGCCCGCGGAGAATATTTACCGGGGGTGTATCAATTTACATTTGACGCAGGAAAACTTTCAAACGGTGTATATATCAGCAAACTTAAATATTCTTCCGGCGGAGTATCCGGAGTGCAATATTCAAAAATGATTCTGCTGCGCTAAAGGAATGAGGTATCTTATGAAAAATATAGTTCAATTATTTATTTTTATGCAGTGCGCAGTATTCTTCTTCCAGGAAAAAGCAGCAGCTAATAATGTGCAGCTGAGCGGAGCAATTTTGACAGGTATGAATACTGCTGCCGGAGTAAACAATCCGGCCAACTATACACATATACAGTTTTCGGTATCCTGGGAAAATTCCTGGCGGAATGATATTGCAGGCGCAGGTCAGGGGGCACCATTTAATTATGATGCTGTCTGGATATTTGCTAAATACCGGACTGGTGAGGGTCCCTGGCTTCATGCCACTTTAGATGACCAGGCAGGGAATCACACTCTCCCTGCAGGGGGAAGTGTATCACCATCATCGGACGGGAAAGGAGTATTTCTGTTCCGGTCTGCTAACGGCAGCGGAAGTTTTTCACTGGATGAAGTGCGGCTCCGCTGGAATTACGGTACCGATGGTGTGACCGACGATGCTGAAGTTGATATCAGATTATTTGCAGTTGAAATGGTATATATTCCTTCCGGTGCATTTTACGCGGGAGACGGGCAGACCGATGCAGCTCAATTATACGGTAATTTTGAATCAGGCACATCCGGTCTTCCGCTGCATATTACATCGGAAAGTCAACTCACTCTGGGGGGATCCGATGCAGGCAGTTTAGGGAACAACAACAGAACAAATCAGTTTGCCAACGGTCTGGGAGGGGGAACCTTCGACTGTTCCGGAGACGGCTGCCTGAGCGGAAGCGGTGATGATTTTACTGATGTTATTACTCAAACATTGCCGGCGGCATTCCCTAAAGGATTTAATGCCTTTTATATAATGAAGTATGAAATGACACAGCAGCAGTTTGTGGATATGCTGAATACCTTAACAGCTGCTCAGTGTACAACGTATTTAACTCAGACGGGAAATTTTTTCTTCACAGGGTCGTTACATGATAACAGATATACCATAACAGAAAGCGGCGGTATATACAGCACAACAACACCAAATGTGCCGATGATATTTTTTGACTGGGTTAAGGCGGCTGCCTTTGCCGATTGGGCAGGACTTCGTCCCATGACAGAACTGGAGTTTGAAAAAGCAGCACGCGGAGGAAGTACCCCCGTCCTTAATGAATACGCGTGGGGGAATGCTAATCTGGATTTAAGCGATAACCTGGTTTTAGAAAACACCGATGCAGCAAATGAAGGTATTGCTTCAGGTTTTGATGCAGGAGGCGTCAATGGTAATGCCTGGATAAGGACAGGGAACCAGACTATGTCCAATGTTGCACGGGTCGGTATTTTTTCCGCGCATCCGTCAAATTCCGGAAGAATAAGCAGCGGCGCTTCATATTGGGGCGTTATGGAATTTACCGGCAATGCCTGGGAGCGGGCTGTTTCTGTGGGGCATGCTGAAGGAAGAAAATTTACCGGCACTCATGGAGACGGCCTCCTGACTGCAGAAGGATATGCAAACCGTGCTGACTGGCCGGGAACATTTGCCGGAGGAGTGGTAAACACTAATGTAGGTGTAGGATACAGGGGCGGAGGGCTTGCCTATCCAAACCCAAATTTAGAGACTAACGGCAGAATCAGCAGCCGCAGACTGGCTTCAGGTTATTGGAATGTTGTCATTAATGATGATGGTGCCAGGTTTGTAAGGACGGCAGAGTGATAATTTTCCATCAGAATGGATATTATCTAATCTGAAGTTTATTTAAAAAAATACCGCCGCATTTATTTTACTAAACGCGGCGGTAAAAAATGATTAGTCTTTATTGAACAGTTTACCGATGCCTTTAAGTGCATCATCGGCATCAAGTCCGCCGGTGAATTTACTCATATCCAGACTTCCGCCTTCAACAAGTGAATCCAGCTGACCGGCAAATTCTGCGGGCAACTTTCCTTTGATAAAACCAATCACGGTTTCAGCTGCGGTTTTTGCAATTTCCTCGCTGACACCTGTTTTTTGTGATATCATTTTTATCAGTTCATTCATAGGACCTCCATAAGTTTGATTCTAACATAATGGAAGATAAAAAATTCAATACTTCATATCAAATTAAATATCCCTCACAGCATCTTTATCACTGATTTGAGGGAGAATGATTACGACATTTGTTTAACGCCGACCCGTTTTCCTTTTATTTTTTTACCCTTCATTCCGCGCATGATTTTCTGAACCACATCCGCAGGAACCTCAAAATAGGTAACTTTATCCTGTATTGTAATATCCCCGATTAACTTACCGGAGATGTTAGCTTCACCTGCAATACTTCCGACAATATCTCCCGGCTTAATACGGTCGCGTCTGCCGATATCAAGAGCCATGGTAACCATGCCGCCTGTGGCCTTTATCTCGATATTTTCCTTTGCATTTTTTCTTGCAGCAGTTACTTTTTCTTTTAACAGATATGCAGCTACATCAAGTGAAGTAATATCTTCATCCAGTAGGCGTTCCACCATGTGTATATACTGCTTTGCATCACCCGCCTGGGTTGCATCTTTAATGTTTTTAACCAAAGAGAGCATTCTCATTTCTTCTATATCCCCGAAGGATGGAATAGTCGCAGCGCGGATCTTCTGGTTTATATATCGCTGAATGTTCTTCATTTTCACCAGATCACTTCCGGTAACAAATGTAAAAGCTTTGCCTTCTTTTCCGGCGCGTCCTGTTCTTCCTATTCTGTGCACATAAGATTCCTCATCCTGAGGGATATCATAATTAAATACCGCCTCCACGTCGTCTATATCCAGACCCCGTGCAGCAACATCGGTTGCGGCAAGAATTTCAATTGTACCTTTTCTGAAACGTCCGAGTACTTTTTCCCTCATTCCCTGGCTCAGATCTCCGTGTAAACCGTCAGCGGAATATCCTCTTGCACGCAGCTGTTCCACTAAATCATCAACAGCGCGTTTTGTGTTGCAAAATACCATGCAGAGTTTGAGATTGTGAAAATCAACAAGACGTGAGAGTGCTTCAATTTTATCCCTGCCGCGTACTTCAAAATATATCTGTTCCGTTTTAGGCACTGTGAGTACTTCATGTGCAATTTTAATATGAACAGGATCTTTCTGAAATCTTTTCGTAAGATCAAGGATAGGCTTAGGCATTGTTGCGGAGAAAAGGACAGTTTGTCTTTCCTTAGGTGCAGATTTAAGAATCAGCTCAATATCTTCGCGGAATCCCATGTTAAGCATTTCATCTGCTTCATCAAGTATAACCATGGATACTCTGCTGATATCTAAGGTGCCTCTTTCAAGGTGGTCAATAATTCTGCCGGGGGTACCAATGACAATTCGTACACCTTTTTTTAAGGAGCTGATCTGTCTTTCAATGGGCTGTCCTCCGTAAACCGGGAGCATAACAGCATGTTTTTTGTGTTTTGCCAGCTTTGCCATTTCTTCTGCAACCTGCAGGGCGAGCTCCCTGGTGGGGCAAAGGATAAGGACAGAGACGGATTTTTCATCAACCGGCATTAATTCCAGAGCGGGTATACCGAAGGCGGCTGTTTTGCCTGTTCCGGTTTGTGCCTGCCCGATGATATCTTTACCGGATAGGATTACAGGGATGGATTCTGTTTGAATTGGGGTTGCTTCTTCATATCCAAGCTCCTCAACTGCTTTTAGAATCTCTTTTGAGAGGGTGAATTCATTAAATCGGATTTTATTCATATTATTGAAACCGTTAAACTTTCTTTTTTTCTGATGTATTATAAGACAGACTGTTGCAGGTAGAATATCCTAAATTCAGAAAGCATGTATCATTTTCATGGGAATTACCCGGGGTTATGACGGAAGCAATAAATCGGAATCTGCCGGCAAGAATGGCAAGAGTTTTGCCAAAATTAACCGACAAATATACGGATAATTTCTGACCTGACAATGCTTCCGTCATTTACACCGTTCAGAGGGTAGAAGAAAGTGGCGGATTTGGTGAAAAACCACCGCTAATGGCTATATTCATTAATAAGAAAATCCGATTGGAAAAAATTACGAACAGACTTGAACAATTACCCTATGCAAAAATAAAACAAGTGGAAATAACCACGGTTATCCTCCCCTGGGGTGCAACAGAAGCGCATAACCTGCATCTGCCTTACGGCACTGATAATTATGAATCAGTATATATATCCGAACGGGCTGCGGCATATGCAACGGGCAGGGGAGCAAAGGTATTGGTACTGCCCTGTGTCCCTTTTGGAGTGAATACCGGTCAGTTGGATATACCGTTTACGATAAACATGAATCCTTCCACACAGCTGATTGTTCTGAAGGATATTCTCAATTCATTGAGGAATTACGGGATTAAAAACTTTGTAATTATCAACAGCCACGGGGGCAATGATTTTAAGCAGCTGCTGAGGGAACTGCAGCCGGAATTTCCGGATATACGGCTGAGCATGGTAAACTGGTTTAAGATGAAACAACCCCAAGGTTTGTTTGAGCATAAAGATGACCACGCCGGTGAGATGGAAACAAGTATCATGATGTATATACGTCCTGAACTGGTACTCCCATTGGAACAAGCGGGTGACGGCGCAGCAAAAACATTTTCCATTGACGGCTTTAACGAAGGGTGGGCGTGGGCACAGCGAGAGTGGACAAAAATAAGCAACGATACCGGAGTAGGATATCCTAAAAAAGCCACGGCTGAAAAGGGGAAAGAATTCTTAAACTTCCTGGAAGAAAAAGTAGGTACGTTTCTTCTGCAGCTTGAAGAGGTAACTCCTGATACTTTATATACTGATAAATTTGAAATGTGAGATGTGATTGTGGAAAAAAAATATGATGTTTTGATAATTGGGAGCGGTCCCGGCGGAGAAGGTGCTGCTATGACCTGTGCCAAAGAGGGGAAACGGGTTGGTATCGTTGAAGAATTCAGTCTGGTGGGCGGAAGCAATACACACCGCGGTACTATACCCAGCAAGGCACTCCGTCATGCAAGCCAGCTGCTGCTGGACAGTAAAAAACTGGAAGGTGCTACGTTTTTAACCCTGCTTGCCAGGACCGAACAGGTTATACGCAGCCAGGTGGATTTGCGTCACGGATTTTATACCAGAAATGCGGTGGATCTGATCATCGGCAGGGCTAAAATACTAAATAAGAATACCATTGAAGTTACTGAAGCATCAGGCATTAAAAAGGTATATAGTACGGAATATATACTGATTGCTTCGGGCTCCCGCCCCTATCAACCGCCTGATATAGATTTTACTCATCCAAGAATTTTGAACAACGATAAGCTCCTTTCACTAAAGGAGAATCCGCGCACCATAACCATTTATGGGGCAGGAGTTATTGGCTGCGAGTACGCATCTATTTTCCGCGGATTAAGCATTAAAATAAATCTGATTAACACGCGCAGCCAGCTTCTTTCGTTTCTGGATGATGAAATAGTTGATGCTCTCAGTTATCATTTGCGGGAAAACGGAGTGCTCATCCGGCACAGCGAAGAATATGATAAAGTTGAAGCGGATGAACATGGCGTAACACTCTATCTGAAATCGAATAAACAAATACGCAGTGAATACCTACTGTGGGCACAGGGGAGAACCGGCAACTCTCAAAACCTCGGACTGGAAGAACTGGGTATTACCATGGACAGCCGTGGCTCAATACCGGTGAATAATTATTATCAAACACCTGTCCCCAATATATATGCAGTGGGTGATGTGATCGGGTACCCGAGTCTGGCATCTGCGGCATATGATCAGGGG
>CAYYJL010000002.1:0-18500 GCA_964472245.1 uncultured Ignavibacteriaceae bacterium
ATTTTTCAGATGATGTTTTGGCTTTGGCAGAGCGGTATATTTCTGAGAAAGTGGTCGGCAAATCAAGTCGGGCTGACTGCATCCATATTGCCATGGCAACACTGCATCATGCGGATGTTCTTATCAGTTGGAATTTTAAACATATTGTGAACATTCACAAAATCAGGGGGTACAATGCAGTTAACTATAAATTAGGTCATAAAATTTTAGAGATTAGAACGCCAAGAGAGATATTGAGTAATGAAGACCAGTAACCAAACAAAGAAAATTAAATTACCAATCGAGGAACTCAGAGAAATTCGGGATAAATTGAGTTCTGAAATGGAGAAAATGGATTCAGAGCAAATCAAGAGATTTCTGAAAAAGAAACAAACGCTATTACCGGAAGAGGTCTGGGAAAAGCAGAAGTAAATTACAGCCACCCGATAGTAGTATCTGAATGTTCGTCGAAGGACGAAAATGTTGTTGCCCATTATTGGAGGCATTATTATAAGTTTACAGCTAATGAAAATGTATCCATTAACCCGGGTTCTTCTTAACGATCACACCTTTGTGCCCCCAGCGTATAGTTCCCATCACTTAACCGGATAAACCGGTATTCATCCCCATTTCATTGCAATTCAGGCGGGGGAGTGCTATTTTTACAGGTTAAGTATTTCTTTTTTAGTATCTTAGAACAATCCGGAAGGTATAATGCTCGAGCTTCAGAGAACAATAAAAAACGAGGTTTCATTAGCGGGTGTAGGGCTGCACACCGGTACAACCTGTACCATGACTTTTAAACCGGCTCCCATAAATCATGGAATACGATTCGTACGAACCGATTTGGGCGGAAATCCGGAAATTCCCGCAGTGTGCGATCATGTTGTGGATATTTCCCGCGGTACGACCTTAGCCGTCGGAGAAGCAAAGGTTTTCACGGTTGAGCATGTGCTGGCAGCTATTTCAGGTCTGCAGATTGATAATATTGTTATCGAACTTGACGGTATTGAACCGCCGATCGGTGATGGAAGTGCGATGCCGTATGTAGAGATGCTGCAAAAAGCGGAATTTGTTACCCAGGATGCACCTAAAGATTATCTGATAATTGACCAGACAGTCAGCTTCCACGATGAAAAAAATCAGGTGGATATTGTGGCTCTTCCTTTGGACGGGTACCGGTTTACCGTTATGGTGGATTATCAGAATCCTGCGCTCGGAAGCCAGCATACGGGACTTTTTGACCTGGAAAAAGAATTCGTGAGTGAATTTGCCCCTGCCCGGACCTTTTGTTTTTTGAGCGAGGTTGAATCCCTTTCCAAAGTAGGACTGATTAAAGGCGGCGATATTGATAATGCCGTGGTAATCGTTGATAAAAAATTGGATGACGCTCAGCTGCAGGAGTTGGCTGATAAAATCGGCATCAGGCAGAAAATATCACTCGGTGAAAACGGGATTCTTAACAATAAAGAGCTTCGCTTTAAAAATGAACCGGCACGACACAAGCTGCTGGATTTAATGGGAGACCTTGCATTAATCGGAGCACCGTTTAAGGCACAAATTCTAGCTGCACGTCCGGGGCATAAGGCAAACGTGGAATTTGCTAAGCAGATAAGAAAACTCTATCAGCAGAAAAAATTAGTTAAGAAGTATCAGCACGTCCGTCAGGAAGGAGTAGTGTTTGATATTAATGCTATTCAGAGAATTTTACCGCACCGCTATCCGTTCCTTATGGTGGACAGAATCACCAGTCTGGATTTGGATAAAAAAGTAGTTGGTGTAAAATCGGTAACCGTTAATGAACCGTTTTTTCAGGGGCACTTTCCGGGCAGACCAATTATGCCGGGTGTAATGATAATAGAGGCAATGGCACAGGTTGGCGGTATATTACTGCTGAATTCGTTCCCCAATCCGGAGGAAAAACTTGTCCTGTTCATGCAGATTAATAATGCAAAGTTCAGGAAACCTGTAGTTCCAGGTGATCAGTTAGTGTTGGAAGTTGAGATGGTACAAAAGAGGAGCAAGTACGTGGTCATGGCGGGCAAGGCAATCGTGGATGAAAATTTGGTTGCCGAAGCTGAGTTTGTGGCTGCAATTGTTGACAGAGCCGTATCATAGGAGCAAACATGGTTACAATTCATCCGACTGCAATTATTGATTCCAACGCCAAACTAGGTGAAGGAGTTCAGGTATCCCCTTATGCCATTATTCACGCTGATGTGGAAATTGGCGACGGAACTTTTATAGGTCCCGGCGTTAATATATACGATGGAGCACGTATAGGCAAAAATGTAAAGATATATCAGAATGCCTCCATAGCACACCGCCCGCAGGATTTGAAGTTTGCCAATGAGCAGACCTTTTTGTATGTGGGGGACGAAACAGTCATCCACGAATTTGTTACCCTGCACCGCGGAACCAAGGAAACAGGTAAAACGGAAATCGGCAGTAATGTATTGCTGATGGCATACTCACACGTGGCACATGACTGCTACATCGGCAACCGATGTATATTGGCAAACGGAGTGCAGATAGCAGGTCATGTTCATATTGATGACTGGACTATCATCGGCGGATTGACTCCCGTGCATCAGTTCTGCAAAATAGGACCTCATGTGATGATAGGCGGGGGATTCAGAGCAGTGCAGGATGTGCCCCCCTTTATCTTAGCAGCCGAAGAGCCGCTTCAGTATGAAGGGATAAACATTGTCGGATTGCGGAGAAGAGGATTCACCGCACAGCAGATTGATGATATTAAGAAGATGTATTCAATGATATATGACCCGCATAATAATGTTTCTCAGGCAGTTGAGATGATTAAGGAAAAGTATCCGGATAATCCTCATGCTGCTTTGATAACCGATTTTATTGCCAAAAGCAACCGGGGGCTTGTGGGTAAGAAAATGGGCCGTGAAAGAAAATAGATTCCGTGCAGAGGTTTTTAACTGGACGTTTCTTGATACCGGGGTTAAATCCGGTGAGGAAAACATGGCAGAAGACATGCGCCTGCTTGAATATATACAGCCGGGTGAGGCAGTTTTCAGAATTTACGGCTGGCAGCCGTATTGTATTTCACTCGGCTTTCATCAGAATGATTCAGTACTGAATAAGGAAGCGCTGCAGGAAGCAGGGATAGATTTTGTGTTCCGCCCTACCGGTGGTAAGGCAGTGCTTCATGCAGAAGAAATAACATACTCCGTAGTTATAGCAGCGGAGGAGAAATTAAATCCTTTGGCTGTTTATGAAGGGATTAACCGGGCATTGTTAAAGGGTTTGACTATATATAACCCAAAACTTTCCGGCTGCGACCTGGAAACATCACAACCCGATTTTGCAGCCATGCGGAACAATCCATTAGAAACCGGCTGTTTTACCGCTCCGGCCAAAAGTGAATTAAAGTTTAACGGAAAAAAGTTTTGCGGCAGTGCACAAAAATACCGGGGAAACAGAATTTTGCAGCATGGCTCCTTACTCACCGGCAGTTTCCATAAAAAGCTCACGGGCTTTCTTTCGTATCAGGAGGATATTAAGGAAAAGTTAAGGGATTCCTTAGACCGGTCATCAACTGATGTATCGGAAATTACAGGGGAACCTGTTACTATGCAGGAATTAAAAGAAGCATTGTTTAAGGGGATGCGTGTATATACCGGTTCACCGGAAAGAGAAGTCACCAATAAATTAAAGACGGATTATTATGAGCAGCACCTCAGGACAATTTCGTAAGGTAACGACCAAAACCTTTACATTAATGAAGCAGAAGGGTATTAAGATATCTGCCCTTACTGCTTATGACTATATTACTGCAAAGCTGCTTGATGCTGCAGGAATTGATCTGCTCCTGGTAGGTGATTCCCTGGGCAATGTGTTTCAGGGGAATGAAACAACGCTGCCGGTTACCATGGATGAAATGATATATCATACAAAAGCAGTGGCAAAGGGTGTGCAGAGGGCAATGGTTATAACCGATATGCCGTTTATGTCGTATCAGCTGAGTGTGGATGAAGCTTTCCGCAATGCAGGAAGAATTATGAAGGAAACACCGGCAGGCGGAGTAAAAATTGAAGGGGGAAGGCGTGTTGCAGAAACCGTGAGAAAAATTACCGAAGCCGGCATCCCCGTGATGGGGCATATCGGCCTGACGCCGCAAAGCATTCATCAGTTTGGCAGTTACCGTGAGCGGGGTACAACCAATGAAGAAGCGCAGGAAATTCTTGACGATGCCAAAGTGCTGGAACAGGCAGGTGCTTTTTGTATTGTACTGGAAAAAATTCCCGCAGCACTTTCCGCTCAGGTGAGTGCTTCAATTGAAATACCAACCATAGGTATAGGTGCAGGGTCTGCTTGTGACGGGCAAATACTTGTTACGCCGGATATGCTGGGTTTGAACAATGAGTTCAGGCCGAGATTTGTAAGGCATTATTTAAGTCTTGCCGATGATATTGATGCTGCGATTAAAAAATATATTCAGGATATAAAGTCGGGAGATTTCCCTTCCGATTCGGAAAGTTATTAGTTATATATACGATGTTTAGAATTTCGCTGATAGTTCTCTTTTTTGCGGTTTATCTGCACCCTTCAGATACGTTATACACGATCTACCGCGAGGCGGGTGAGGTATCCTCAATTGTCCGTTACGGCAATACAGTCTGGGTGAGTTCCTACGGGAGAGGTTTGTTCGGCTTTGACCTTGAAAAAAATACCACTACCGTATTTTCTACCGAAAAGAAAAATATTGATAACGATTTCTTTTACTGCGTTGCCGAAGCAAAAGATTATATATGGGCAGGCACCAGCGACGGCCTGATGATATATGACAAAAGAAGAAAAGCATGGAGAAAAAGAAAATTTTCTTCCGGCGGGGAATACGGCAACTGGATACGGTCATTGTATTTTGATGAAGGGTCTAATGCACTTTGGATTGGCAGATTTGTAAACCTGACCCGGTTTGATGTTGCTGCCAATAAGTTTGAGGACTTTGATATAACCCATAATAACCTGCAGGGCTCCAATAATATAAAAGTCATCCGGCCGGAATCAGATAAATTTTTATGGATTGGCACCGAAGCAGGCGTGTTCCTGTATGATAAAACGTTGCTGCCATCGGATAAATCCGCAATGCGGTTTTATTCCAATAAAGGGAACGGATTCCGCGGGGAGGGTGAATCAGTCTCCATAGCAGATATATTGCCTGAAGATAAGTTTGTGTGGTTTGCAACGGAAGAGTTTATAACCGATGATTCGCCTGAGTTTAATCTTGGCGGATTGTTCCGATATAACCGTAAGGCAACCTGGGATAAGTTTGATAAACGCAACGGATTAAAGGCAAACGGAATCAGTTCAATCACCAGGGTAGGCAGATATATGTTTGCATCCCAGTATGATTTTGACCCTAAATCCAAAGCAGAAATGGGGCGCGGTATATCCATGTTTGACCGCATCACGGGCAAGCCGCTGCGTTTTGACCCGGAAGAAATAAAACTTGAAACTAATCAGGTAACACAGCTTTTTTATGACGGCGGCAATTTATGGATTGGCACTGATAAAGGTTTGTGGAAGGTGAAGTTTGCTAATGCTTTTGCTGAACCTGAATTTAAGAAATCGCAACATGTACGTAAAAAATAGATAAGAAACAGAATGATTGATAAAATAGTACCGGAAAGATTACAAGAACTCAAAAATAATTTTGACGGAAAGAAAATTGCGGTAATCGGTGATATGATGCTGGATTGTTATATAACGGGCAATACCCGTCGTATATCTCCGGAAGCTCCCGTACCGGTAATTGAAATAGAAAATGAATTCAGCAGATTCGGCGGAGCTGCAAATTGTGCCCTGAATATTGTACGTCTGGGCGGACAGGCGTATCCATTTGGTGTTATAGGCAATGATTCCCACGCGGAAGTGTTTTCACAGCTGCTGACCGAATCAGGCATTAATGCAAAAGGATTAGTAAAAACAGCAAAACGTCCCACGACGGTAAAAACCAGAATTATTGCACAGCATCAGCATGTGGTGCGTATTGATAAGGAAAGCACTGATTGGATTGACTCCCATACTGAGCAATTATTATATAACAGTCTTGAAGAAAACATAGAAGAGTTAGACGGAATCATTCTGCAGGATTATAATAAAGGAGTATTAACCGAATCTCTTATCAGGAGATGTATAGACCTTGCACAAAGGAATAAGAAATTGATTACCGTTGACCCAAAGTTTCATAATTTTTACTGTTACACCGGTGTTACTGTTTTTAAGCCGAACAGAAAAGAAGCGTCAGACATGCTGAAGATGAAAATCAGGACCTCCGCTGATATAGAAACAGCCGGAAGGGAATTGCTTCAAAAGTTAAGGGCACAGTATATACTGCTTACCCTGGGAGAAGAAGGCATTGCAATCTTTAATGAAAATGGTGAAGTAAAACGGATGCCGACCAAGGCAAGAAAAGTTGCCGATGTATCCGGAGCGGGAGATACGGTTATTTCCACACTGACCATGGCCTTATCAGCAGGAGCCACTATTGAGGAAGCATGTTTCCTTGCCAATTATGCAGGCGGGTTGGTTTGCGAGGAAGTGGGCATCATTCCGATTGAAAAAGAACTGCTCTTTGAAGCAGCGGCTGAGGAGAATTAAATATGAGTGCCATTACGAACCGCAGTGATATTATTGCCGTCAGAGAAAAACTGAGATCAGAGGGAAAAAAAGTAGTCTTTACCAACGGATGCTTTGATATTCTTCATGCAGGTCATGTGGATTATCTCGCCAAAGCAAAAGCATTTGGCGATGTTCTGATACTTGGCTTAAATTCCGATACATCTGTTACCCGGATTAAAGGGGAAAAACGGCCAATAGTTCATCAGGAAGAAAGAGCATTTATTTTGGCTAACTTAAAATGCGTTGATTATGTAACTTTGTTTGAAGAAGATACACCGTTTGAGTTGATAAAAGATTTAGTTCCTGATTATTTGGTAAAGGGTGCTGATTGGGACCCCTCTAAAATTGTCGGGAAGGATATTGTTGAACAGGGAGGCGGCGAGGTAAAGACGATTCCTTTTATCAATTTTACCTCCACTTCTGAAATCATTAAGACTATTTTGGAAAAATATAAAACTTGAGTGATCACAAGATTGCCGATGACATTAAAAATACCGTTAAGGAAGGTATTGAAAAGATTGAAAGGTTCCGGAGCCGGTTCCACAAGAGTGTTAATGTTATGCTCGGTTTTTTCTTGTTTATATTTCTTCTTTTTGTTCTGATTATAACAGCAAGCCAGACATCCACATTCCGTAATGCACTATTAGATTACATTGTCTCATCCCTTAATGAATCCATAAACGGTAAAATAACGGCAGGGCGGCTTGATGGTTCACTGTTCACAACAATTGAGCTGCGCGATGTTACGCTGACCGATTTCAAAGATACCGTAGCTTCGGTAGAATTGCTTTCCGTCAGGATTTCCCCTTTCAGAATATTTACACGGAGAATTGTTGTTAAAGATATTTTATTAGACGGTGCTGACCTGAATCTGAAACAAGACAGTGCCGGTATATACAATATTGCAAAGATATTTCCATCCGAAGAGGATACAGATACAACAAAAAGTGAGTTTCCGTTTATCATTCAGCTTGAAAAGCTGGAGCTGCGCAGAATAAATTTCAGCATGAGTGACGAACGTTTCACCAAGAGAAAACCTTTTTATGATACACTAAATCTGGCAGACCTGAAGATTGATAACCTGAGTCTGCGGCTCAGGTCTGAAATAAAGCTGAACAGTTCCGAATACGAATTGACCATTGATGATATATCCTTTGCTTCCAACATCAGGGATTTTGGAATGAAGCAGAGTTCCGGGAAAATCCGGATTGATACCAACGGAGTGGTGATTGACAATCTGAACCTAACAACCATCCGGTCAGATTTGAATCTGAATCTCATTTTGGCTGATTATAATCTTCTGGGAGATTTTAACCTTGAAGCATTTTCCGCTGCACCTTTATATATGGGACTGACCGCATTACCGTTCAATTTTGATGATTTGTATGCATTTGTTCCGGCAGTTGATATGCTGAAAGGGGATTTAAATGCGGAAATATTGGCAAAAGGATCACTGAATGAGCTTGAGGTGAGGAAACTAAATCTTGGGTATAACAGAACTTCACTGCTCACTTCCGGTAGATTGTATTATCTGACTGATCCCGATAAAATGATGTTTGACGCTGCCATTATCAACTCAAAGTTGTATGAGGGTGATGCGGCGCTGCTGCTCCCTGAATTTGAAATACCGGTTATCGAATATCTGAATCCCGTATATATAGATACACTCACGTATAAAGGGTCTCATTTAAAATTTAAGACATTTTCCTCACTCAGGTTAAATAACGGTGCTCTCAGGTCAAATTTCGATATGAACATTGAAGGCAAGGAGCCGGATTATTCATTCAAAGCGGAGGGACGAAGTATTAATCTGAAAGGACTTACCGATTATCCTGTACAGCTGAATTTTAATTTGAAAGGAGAAGGCAAATCCTTTACTCCTGAATTGATGACCGCTCATATATCCGGCAATGTTTATTCGGCACTTATCGGCAGGCAGACATATGATAAGATTGATATTGAAACTGAAATCAAGGACCAAAACATTGTTGCACGGCTCAAGGGATATGCTCCGGCTGATACATTTCACGCAAGTTTAAAGGCATTTGTACCGGTTGAGGGGGAGATATTTTACAGTGCGGACATTGAGTATAACGGATTAAGAGCAGAAAACTTTATTCCTGATTCAGCCGGTTTCACCAGCAAGCTGAATGTCGTATTTCGTGCTGAAGGAACGGGTATTGATCCGGAAAAAATTAATGCCAATGTCAAATTGAATCTCCTTCGTTCAGAGATAAACAACAGGCCGGTGCAGGATATATTCGCAATCATTGATTTAAACAGCGGCGATAATTCTTATAAAAAAATAGCGATCAATTCTTCCCTGCTGAGTGCAAGTGTGGAAGGTAAGGCAGTGTTTACAGATGTAATAGCAGGGTTACTCTCACAAACGGATTCGCTCATGGGGTTGTTTAATAATCTTGCAAACAAATATTTTCCTGAAGAAATAGCTCAAAAGGTTGATGAAGCGGGAAGCAATCTGAAAAAGAAGATAACTCCAAAAGGGAAAACCGAGGTTGTACCTGTGATTTACCCGGAATTTGATTTAAGCTATAATATTAAACAGATAAACTTGCAGCCTCTGGCTTTTTTGTTTGATGATCTTGATATGAGTTTTGAAGGTGATATCACCGGGTCTATAAGTCAGGATACAGATTCCTTCTCGCTTGCAGCAAAGGTGTCCGTCCCGTTTTTCAGGATGTGGGTCAATGATGAGATAAACTTTGTTTCTGAAGCGGAAGCTGAACTCAGATATTCAGTGGATAATGCAGAAAGCGGCATTAATAAATACAGGTCGTCACTCAACGTAAAAGCCGGACGTATATATGCCGGTAATGAATTTAATGATATTCATCTGACCTCCCTGCTAACAGAAGGAAAACTGACTCTCACTGCCGGAATATCCGGGAACGCGCCACGGTTCAGCGGCGGTTTGAAATCAGTTCTGGATTTATCCAACAACGTCCTGAAGTTTGATATAGAGGATTTGGAAGTATCGTATAATGATTATCAGATAAGAAATCAGCAGCCGATGAGCATAGACTTTTTGAAAAACTCTGTCCGGCTGAATAATATCAACCTGACCAGGGGATATACCAATCTGCTGGCCAACGGAATGCTGCAGTTTGACGGATACCAGAATGTTGACATATTTCTCTCAAACTTCCGCGGATATGATTTAAGTAATGCGATACTTGATTTGCCAGCGCAGGAGGCAGTGGATTTTGATATGAATATCCAGGGGAGTATAAAAGGAAGTTTTAACAACCCCTCCATACAGTTCACGGTTATGGCAGACAGTGTTAAATATCAGAACAAGAATTTCGGCTCGCTGAAATCACTGTTTGATTACTCAAACAAGCTGCTGAGAGTAGATGTGCGTTTTATTGATTTGGAAAACACCTTTGCAAATGCCCGGCTGAATCTGAGCGGATATCTGCCCATTGACCTTGCATACAACACGAAAGGCAGCAGATTGCCGGATAATAAAAGAATGCAAATAAGACTGCTGGCAAAGGATTTTAACCTAGGCGCATTTGGCAGCACACTCCCTTTCCTGAATGACCTGCGGGGTACATTAAACTCTGATATGACGGTTGCAGGAACATATAATAATTTATCCAAAAGCGGCTTTCTTGAAGTAAGTAACGGTTACTTTGTTTTACAGAACAACAATCTGCCGTATGATGCTAACCTCAAATTGAAACTTGAAGGTGACCAGCTGGTTATAGAGAATCTGAATATAACCAACGCAGGCAGAGTTAAGAATAAAGGTTCAATAACCGGTTCCGGTAAAATTAAAATTGACGGCTATGAAATTGATTCCATGCTCTTTGCATTTAAGGGGAATCTCTCTGTGCTTTCGGAAGAATCCCGCGCAGTGCTGCCTGCTGTTTATGGAGACTTGTTCGTGGAAACTGACGGTCAGTTATTGTTTTCATATGCTGACGGAAAATCATATCTTTCAGCCCCATTTAAAGTAGTGGAGGCAGCATTGGTTTTTCCTCCAACGCAGACTGCATACTCCAGCTCCGCAGAAAATTTTATATATAAATATGTGGACCGAAACCCTGATAAAACCAGGAGGGACCGCGAGATAGAGGATTTACTTAATACGCAGCGGATCCGCAGAAAAAGTGTGGGCAGTGTTCAGCAGCTCAATGCGGATTTTGACTTCCGCGTGGGGATAGAGATAAAAAACGAAGCGGTTATAACTTTTGTGTTTTCTCAGGAGTCCAATCAGAATCTGACTGCCCGGCTGGGCGGCGGTTTAACCATTGAACGGAGAAAAGGAATTCAAAATATACAGGGTGAGCTTACCCTGGAAGAGGGTTCCAATCTGAGTTTAATTAAAACCTTTAACGCAGAAGGCAATCTCAGATTTGAAAGTGATATAACAAACCCGTATCTTGACATTACGGCACTTTATAAAGATTATTATCTGCCTCCTGATACATCTTCAACCAATGTTCAGGAGGAAGAGGTTGCAGTTAAGGTTATCCTTCGCGGGCCTCTGAGTGATTTGTCAAAAAACTTTACACAAATGGAAAACAATATTGCGGTTTACCGTGGCAAAACGAATATAGATAATAATACGCCATCTACCGAATACGATAAGGCGGATGCACTTTGGTTTATCCTTACAGGAAAGTTTAAGAATGAATTAACGAGTCAGGAAAAAACAAAGTCCACGCAGTTTCTTGGAGTAAATCCAACGGCATTAGCCGGTTCTTTGCTCGGCGGTTTATTATCTGCATATCTTGGTGATTATGTCCGCTCTTTTGAATTCCGGAATGTAGGTGCTGCAACAAAGTTTAACCTCTCAGGAAAATACAAAGACCTTCGGTATACCGTAGGCGGTTCCACAAATGTGTTTCAGGATTTTTCATCAGCTAATGTGAGGATAGAATACCCGCTGCTTCAAAACTTTTTAATAAGGGTTGAGCGCAAAGAAGCAAATACCCAGACTAATTATTCCAATGAAATGATTAATGAACTGGGTCTGAAATACAGGTTTGAATTCTGATGAAAAAAAGAATATTAAAATATTTTTCAAAGTTTCCCGGTCGTGCTATAAAAAACAACCAGCTTGCAGATGAACTGGAATTAGTACATGACTACGAATATGAACAAATGAAATCAGTACTGCATGATTTAATAACTGAGGGAATACTTCAGAGAGAAGGGAAACGCTACATGCTAAAAAGAACAACGTTCAGCAATAAGCTTACAGGAACCTTGGAAATAAACAGATCCGGATTTGGATTTGTAATTCCGCAAAATAAAAAGATTAAAGGTGATATATTCATTGCCGAAAGGAATTTGTTCACCGCCTTTCACGGAGACGTGGTTGAAGTCCAGATTTTTGCAAAGCAAAAAGGAAAACAAAAAAATATCGAGGGGGAGGTAACCGGCATCGTCAAACGAAAGTGGAAAGAAGTGGCAGGAGTGCTGCATGAATCTTCGGGAAATTATTTTGTTGTTCCGGATCTTCAGCAGATACGCCGGAATATATATGTTGCCAAGGAAAACCTTGGACAGGCAAAAATCGGGCAAAAAGTAGTACTCCATGAACTGGTTTGGGATAACCCGAAACTGAATCCCCACGGAAAAGTGATGGATGTTGTGACAGGGGCAAATGTGAAGATGAGTGAACTGCATACGATTGCGGAAGAGTTCAGCATTCCATATATATTTCCGAAGAGTGTCAGCAGTGAAGCTGAAGAGTTCGGAGAACCTGTTGAAGGGGCTGCTTATCCTGATAGGTTTGATTTCCGTAACCATATTGTCA
The DNA here is from genome assembly GCA_964472245.1 of uncultured Ignavibacteriaceae bacterium. Taxonomy (GTDB): domain Bacteria; phylum Bacteroidota; class Ignavibacteria; order Ignavibacteriales; family Ignavibacteriaceae; genus H2-BAC3. The sequence goes on from CAYYJL010000002.1 coordinate 12,422, forward strand.
TGACCATAGACCCTGATGATGCCAAGGATTTTGATGATGCACTTTCGTTAAAGGAACTGGATAACGGAAATTATGAAATTGGCATTCATATTGCGGATGTATCTCATTATGTACAGGAAAATTCCTCACTGGACAAGGAAGCGCTGAAAAGAGGCAACAGCACCTACCTGACGATGGGTGTTATCCCCATGCTGCCCGAAAATTTATCTAATTCCGTCTGTTCATTGGTACCCGGTAAAGACCGGCTTACATTTTCAGTCGTAGTGGAATTGAGCCGGATGGGAAAGATAATGAACACAAATATCGGTAAATCAGTTATACACAGTAAACGGAGATTTACCTATGATGAAGTCCAAAAAATTATTGAGGGGAGTGATGGCGATTATAAGGCGGAAATTTTGCTGCTCAATAAATTTGCTTCAACCTTTCGGCAGAAAAGAATGTCCAAAGGAAGTATTGATTTTTCCAGTACGGAGGTAAAATTCATTTTAGATGAAAACGGTACTCCCGTTGAAATTGTACTGAAAGCAAGCAAGGAGAGCCACAAACTTGTTGAAGAATTTATGCTTTTAGCGAATAAAATTGTGGCGGAACATATAAAAAAGATTTCCGGCAGAGGGCATAAACTTCCATTTGTGTACCGGATTCATGACAGACCTGACCCGGAAAAATTGAAGGATTTTGTGGCGCTGGCAAAAGGATTCGGACTCAGGACGCCGGCAGCTCCGGAGCTTACACCCAAAATGCTGAATGAGCTGATTGCTCAGGCAAAAGGAAGACCTGAGGAAAGTTTAATCAGTGAGGTGGGAATCCGCGCAATGGCTAAAGCGGAATATTCTGCGCAAAATATCGGCCACTACGGCCTTGGTTTTTCGCATTATTCCCATTTTACCTCCCCCATACGGAGGTATGCTGATTTGGCAGCACACCGGCTGCTATTCAAGTATATAAACAGGGAAAAGGGGAAGGTTTCAGAAAATGCTCTGCAGACTATGTGCGAACATATCTCTGCAACGGAACGCGCATCGGTTGAGGCGGAGAGGCATTCAGTTAAGATTAAGCAGATAGAATTTATGAAGGGTAAATTAGGATGGGAATTTACCGGAATAATTTCAGGTGTTACAAATTACGGTATGTTTATTAAATTACAAGAATCCTTTGCTGAAGGGCTGCTGAGGATACGTGATCTTGATGACGACCGCTATTATTATGACGAGAAAAAATTTGCCCTGATCGGAAAGATTAGAAAAAAACAGTACCGGTTAGGTGATAAAATACAGGTTAAATTAGTAAAAATTGATCCGGAAAGAATGGAACTTGATTTTATTCCGGTAACAGAATAATAAAATATAAGTAAAACGGTATAGATATGAGAAGTCTTAAATTTTTATTAATGCTGAATTTGATAATTGCTGCATCTTCGGGGGTAACGTATGCACAGTTCGGGCAGAATAAAGTGCAGTATAAAGAATTTGAATGGATTTACATACAATCCAAACATTTTGATATATACTTTTCCCGTGAGGGCGCTGATCTTGCAGAGTTTGCCGCAAAGGCAGCCGAGGATGCTCTGGCACAGATTCAGGAAAAGATAAATTTCAAGATAAACAACCGCATAACTTTTATCTTATATAACTCGCAGAACGACTTTCAGGAAACTAATGTTACGGATGAATATCTGAGCGAAGGCATCGGCGGGTTTACTGAGTTGTTTAAAAACCGCGTGGTTCTGCCATATACCGGTTCCTATAAACAGTTCCGCCATGTTATCCATCATGAGCTGGTTCATGCTGTTATTAATGATATGTTTTACGGCGGTTCAATTCAAAATATAATTTCCAATAATATAACTATCCGGCTTCCATTGTGGTTTAATGAAGGGCTGGCTGAATATCTTTCACTTGGCTGGGATACCGATACGGATATGTTTATCCGCGATGCAGCAAACAGTGAGTATCTTCCGGATATACCTCAGCTTGACGGATACTTTGCTTACCGCGGCGGACAGGCAGTATTCAATTATATTGCCCGGAAATACGGGGAAGAAAAAATAGGTGAGTTGGTAAACCGCGTTAAGAGCAAGGGAAGTTTTGAAGAAGGACTTCAGGCAACACTTGGCTTAAAATATGAAGAGTTCAATGAACGCTGGAGAAAAGATATCAAGCGGGAGTTTTGGCCGGATATTGCAAAGTTTAAGGATCCGGATGAATTTGCCAAAAGATTAACCGACCCGAAGAAAGACGGCGGCTTTTATAACACCAGTCCGGCAATTTCTCCGGATGGAAAACAGGTTGCGCTTATTTCCAACAGGGATTATTTCTTTGATGTCTATGTTATGGATGTGAGCGACCCAAAGAAGATTAAAAAAATTATTAAAGGTAACCGCTCCGCGGACTTTGAAGAATTAAACATCCTGACGCCAGGTCTCACCTGGGCACCGGATAACAAACGTCTCGCCCTGACAGCCAAGAGCAACGGGTACGATGTTATATATAATATCAACTCGGAAACAGAAGATGTTGAAGTTCTTCCCATTAAATTGATGGGAGTGGGTGGATTAAGCTGGTCTACGGACGGAAACACGCTGGCGTTTTCAGCACAGTCAGCCAGCCGTTCGGATATATATTTATATGATTTTACCACAGGCAAGTTAAATAATCTTACCGACGATGCGTTTACGGAAAAAGATCCCTACTGGAGCGCAGACGGCAAGTACATCTATTTTAGTTCCGACCGCGAAGCAGACCTGGACCCGAAATCTCCGGTCAAATTGCGGGATAAAACAGCGTTCCAATTTGATATATATTCCATAGAAGTAGCAACGGGTAAGATCACCCGTTTGACTAATCTGCCGAACAGTGAAGAATCCAGCCCGGTGCCTTCTCCGGACGGCAAGGACTTTATCTATGTTTCAGATGTTAACGGTATTAATAATATATACAAAAAGAAATCCTCCCTTACACCAGATGAGGAGTATCTGGCAGATCCGGGCAAACCACTGACCAATTCCCTCAATGGAATTTATCAGCTTTCCGCTTCGGCTGACGGTAAAAAGCTGGTATTCAGTTCAATGTATCAGGCATCGTATAATATTTTTGCGATGAATAATCCGTTTGAACTTGAAACGAACTATACAAAATTAGAACTTACTAATTATATGTCTGAGGTTCTTGGAGTCCGCAAAACACCGATTGAAAAAGAAGTAATCGTGTTTGAAGATTCTCTTAAAACTGACTCTTCAGATGTCAAAATAGTAACCGGACAGGTTGTTGACTCAACTTCTTCAAAAGATTCAGTTAAGGTTGATGTCAGCACTTTTGTGTTTGGGGAGAATACCTTTTTTAAGCCGGACTCAAACAAAAAGGAGAACAAAAATTTTCTTCTGACTGACAATCTGGATGATGAGGGTAACTTCCGGGTTAATAAGTATAAGATTACTTTTTCCCCTGATATTATATATGCCAATGCAGGGTACAGCACTTTCTATGGATTGCTCGGCACAACGGTTATCTCGTTCAGTGATGTACTTGGCAACCACAGGTTAATCGGGCAGACCAGTCTGCAGATAGACTTAAAGAACAGTGATTATGGTCTGGCGTATTATTATCTGCCTAACCGCTTAGATCTTGGATTTGAGGCATTCCACACAGCACGCTTTGTATATCTTGAACGGCAGGGGCAATTGCTGAATCTGTTCAGGTTCAGAAATTATGGTCTTTCAACATCCTTCAGCTATCCGATAAACCGGTACTACAGATTTGACGGAGGGCTCAGTTTGTTGAATGTAAGTTCTGAGAATCTGGACGAACCGTTTGAAGCCACACAGCGAAGATCATTTTTGATACCTTCATTCAGTTTTGTACATGATAACACCATATTCGGTTACACCGCCCCGATTGAGGGAACGCGATACAGATATGAAGTTTTTGGCAATGCGCTTTCGCTGAATGAGCAGTCCTTCTTTTCAGTACTTGGTGATTACAGAACCTATCTCCGCTTTTGGGGTGATTACTCAGTTGCGCTTCGCCTTTCAGGAGGATACTCGGAAGGGAAGAGCCCGCAGAGATTTTTCCTTGGCGGATTGGAAAACTGGATTAACAGGAAATTTGCGACCGGGGAAATTCCGGTTGAGTCGCCTGCTGACTTTGCATTCCTGACCGGAGCTTTGCCGCTGCGTGGTTACAACTATGCAGAAAAAATAGGTACCAGATATACTCTGTTTAATTTTGAATACAGATTCCCGTTAATCAGGTATCTGTTAACCGGAGCGATACCAATTCTTTTCAGAAATGTACAGGGTGTTGCATTCTTTGATGCAGGCGCAGCATGGAACAAAGAGAGAAACCTGCAATTATTTACTAAAAATGAGGCAGGCAGTACGGTTTCTAAGGATTTATTGATGGGTACAGGACTAGGTGCAAGAATGTACTTCCTCTACTTTCTGACCCGTTTTGATGTTGCCTGGGCTTATAACGGGAACAAGTTTTCCGAGCCGAGATTCTATTTCTCCCTGGGAGCTGACTTCTAAAGGCCGGATAATAATTTAACGACGGAATCAGGTGTGATGCAGCATCTGATTCCGTTTTTTGTTTTAAATCGTACTTTCCACCATACTTTGAAATCCCGAAAATTTAGAGCATTCCGGGCACCTCCGAGTGCCCGGTTTTCCTGAAATGTGTGATTTCTTTGGAGATATTAAGCCGAGAATTAATTATTTTCTAATATGGACAATTTTTTTTTCTCTAACTTAAAAGATGTATGTCAGGATCATTCATGACAGTAAATACAAGGATACTGCTCTTTGACGAGGATTTCAAGTCGCTCAGTCTGCTGACCGAGGGCTTGGATAGTTTAGAAATTAAGCACGAAATAAAGCAGGTGAAAACACTGAATGAGTTCATAAACTCAATTGATGATTTCCGTCCTGAAGCAGTCCTGATTAACTACAGCCAAAGTTCATACGAGGGGTTAACCGCACTTGCTCTTGCCAGAAAAAAGAATCCAACGCATCCATTTATTTACATCTTTGCTGAGGACCCGCTCTTCCATGAGGTAAAACAGAAAATTTCCACGGGATTGCCGCAGAAGGATTTCGCAAGACTGACTGAAGCTATAAAAAACATTTTTCAAAAAGAAAAAGAGCGGATACTGCGGGATGAAGCACAGCGGCTGACAGATGCTGAGCTTGCACTGGAAATGGAAAAAGAACAAAAAGCACGGTTGGTTTTGGCAGGGTCACCCGATTTAATCGTTGAGTATAATGCGGCCGGAGATTTTGTAACACAGAATTTATCAACAGATTCCCCCATTTCATTTCCGCTTGATAAATTCAGCGGCAGAAACCTGAATGATATCCTCGCCGATGGGGATATTACCAAAGTAACAGAACAAAGTAACCGTACTTTTGAAACATATGAACTGAGGATTGCAGAACCATCCGGGCAAAGATATTACCGGCTCCGGGTTCTGACTCTGAACGAAGAACGGCTTATTGTATATATAGCTGATATAACAGGTGAAAAGGAAATTCAGAACAACCTGAACCGTTTTCATGCGGTAACAAAAACATCGGCAGAGGTTCTGCTGTTTTTTGATGAAAACTGGGAACTGATTGTTAAATCCTCGGCAGCAGATGAACTGCTGGGCAGCGCATATACTCAGCAGGGGGGAAATGCCGGAGATATTTTACCGGCTCTGGTGCCGGGCCTGGAACTGGATCAGATAATTCTCGGGATGGAAACACAAAACAGCTGGAATCAGGTATTCAGATTTAAGGATGAGGAAAAACGCGACCGTGTGAGTCTGGTGAGTGTCTCCACCGGTGGGGAAACCTACGTGGAAAAAGGATTTATGGTTCTGATAACTGATTTGACCGTATGGCATGAAAAAGAAAAGGAACATGCAGAACGCGGCGAGCGGTACAAACGAATCACGGAGAACCTTAATTTAGGCATTGTTGCATTGCGGGACTCCCGTATATATTATTCCAACGAATTTTTCTGCCAGCTGATAGATGCTAAAGCAGCGGATTTATTTGATACAAATACAGGATTGAGTGCCATTGGCAGATTTGGATTAA
>CAYYJL010000002.1:18510-22226 GCA_964472245.1 uncultured Ignavibacteriaceae bacterium
CTTTTTGATGATGCCGTGCAGCAGATGCTGACTGAAGAGATAAAAAGTTACACTACAGAAATCCGATTCCTGCACTCAAACGGTATAACCGTAGTGAACTCGGAAATCATGCTGAAACTCGCAAACTTTGACGGAGCATTCACTATTTTCTGCGTAATTAAAGATATATCCGAGTTGAAACTGCAGGAACTGATCTTTATGACTGAAAATGCTGAAAGAGTGGAGAGTTCCGGAAAAGTTTTAAGCCCGCGTGATCACAATATCAGAACAGCGCTTAACGGTATTCTGGGATTTGCAGAAATTATCAAGGAAAGATTCAAGGATCAGAGTGAAGAGGAGTTCCTCAATTTTTCTGATCAGATATTAAAGGGGGGGAAACAGCTTGTTGATATACTTGATCTGTATCCATCGTTGAATAAGCCGGGGGAAACCGTTTCTGAAATGGATGTAACCACTATTTCCCTCTCTGATTTATTATCCAAAACTTTGGAAAATGTACGAGGGGAAAACTCAGGAAAGGAAATCCGGCTTAACTTTTTATACAGCTCAAAAATTGAAGTGCTTGCCGACGAAAAGAAAATCAGTGAAATATTAATTTCCCTGTTGAAGAGGTCACTTGAATCCCCGACAACAAACTCTATAAATGTAGAAACCGGTTTTGACGGTAAAAAGGGGAAAGCGTATATACGGGTAAAAGATTCCGGATTGGGATTGGATGAGAGTCAATATTCCCTGCTTTTCCGCCCGATGGCAGCAGACGTTGTTAAAAAATATCCTGAGTTATATTCAATTGGAAAGATTGTCTATCCTGCACACAGAATTGTCGCAAGGATGAACGGGGAGCTGCAGGTGGGGAGCGCAGGTGAGCAGGGGACGGCAATTACTGTCTATTTGCCTATTCCGGATCAGGGGAAATCTTCCGGTCTATCGCTCACAAACCCGATGATTGCAGTTTCTTCAGAATTAATCATGCTTTCAGATTTAAATCCCGCAATTCTTATTGTTGAGGATGACCCCGGCTGCAGTAAGATGCTGCAGGTTACATTCAGAAATATTGCAAAAACTGATGTTGCTTCTAACGGAGATGAAGCTTTGGAGTTCATTGCTGCACGCGAAGCAGTAGGGACGCAGTATGATCTGCTTTTGCTCGATATCGGGTTGCCTCCGCCATGGGACGGTGTGATGCTGAGAGAGGAAATATTAAAGCGTTATCCTAATTATGAAAACGTGCCTATCATTGCTGAAACCGCCTATGCAATGAAGACCGATATGTCCCGTATAACGTCTGCCGGTTTTGACGGATATATAGCTAAACCGATAGACCGGAGATATATGATAAAAACACTGGTAGCTGCATTAAAGCAGTATAATAAACTTTAATTGTTATGGTATGTTGTGGTTTCAGCCGGCAAAAAGCAAGATGCCTGCATAATAATCCTTGTTAAGGGAATAACCCTATGATAAAACGATTTACACTTTTTTTACTGATTGCCCTGCTTTCTGTGTCCTGTAATGAGGATACTACGGTTGGTCCGGAAGATCCGGGCAGCGGAACTTCATTTTCAATATTGCTGCTCTCGCCCGTTGGCGGTGAGTCGGTAAAAATTGGAACAACAAAGGCAATCCGCTGGAGCAGTAATACCACCAACACCATTAAAATTGAACTGAGTACGGATGGCGGAACAACATTTTCAACCATTGCTGCCTCAGTTGCTAATATCGGTATATATAACTGGACGGTTCCTTCAACTGCTTCCACCGTTTGTTTGATTCGTGTATCTGATGCAGTTAACGCATCGGTAAATGATGTCACGGATAATTTTTTTACCATTGAACAGAATCTGGTCAAGACTTTATCACTTACAAGACCAAATGGAGGTGATACACTCATCGCAGGGCAATCAGCTTCCATACAATGGGCTTCTTCAAATATTGCAAATGTAAAACTGCAGTATTCATCCGATAACGGGGTCTCATGGAATACCATTGTTTCAAGTTATCCGGCTGATTCATCCCGTTATACCTGGTCACCTGTTCCCAATATCTTTTCACCGGACTGCCGGATCAGAGTTGCTGATGCAGCAGCGGATACTTTGTTTGATATCAGTGACAATAAATTTTTAATAAGAAGTTCACAGACGGTAACTGTACTTTCACCGAACTCCGGAGAAAGTCTTCCGCGCGGCGGCTCATATATAATTGCTTGGCAGGCAACGGATATAAGCTCTGTTAAAATTGAATACTCTACAAACGACGGCAACTCCTGGAACGTCATCACTGCTTCCACTCCAAATGACGGCTCACATGACTGGAATCCCGTTGCAGATGTAAATACCACTCAAGGCAGAATTCGTATATCAGATGCGGCTGACGGCACACCTTCCGATATTAGTGACGGACAATTTTCTATTTCTTCACAGCCCTCAATTACGGTAACAAGCCCAACAAGCGGGGAATCCATCACCGCAGGTTCACGTAAAACTATTAACTGGGTAAGCACTTCAGAGCGAAGGATAACTCGGGAAGAAGTACGTTCCGGTAAAAATGATTTATCACCGGAAGTTGATAATGTAGCGATATCATATTCAACTGACGGCGGAACCAGCTGGACAAACATAGTATCTTCTTTGCCTAATACAGGAAGCTACTCATGGGATCCCGTTCCGGCTGCGCTGACGACAAACGGTAAGATAAGAGTAAGGGATATAGCAGATACAACGGTATTTGGTTTATCATCAGGATTTTTTACCATTATTGCCGCACCTGTCAAGTCGCTGACTGTGGTATCACCTAACGGCGGGGAATCCTGGTCCCCCGGTACTGACCAAGTGGTAACATGGACAAGTGCCAATATATCCACCATTAAAATTGAATTAAGCACAAACAACGGTTCATCCTGGTCAACACTGGCATCTAACATAGATGCAACGGCCGGCTCATATACATTGCTTGGAGTGCCCAACTCGCCTTCAGCACTATGCAAAATCAGAATCAGTGAAAGTCCGGTGAGCACAGTCTCCGACCAGTCTGATGCTGTATTCACGATTACCCCTCAATCAACAATAAGTGTAACTGCTCCTAACGGCGGCGAGTCCATCTTATCCGGAGGCAGCACTAATATTACCTGGGTTGCAGAAAATCTGGAATTCGTTAAAATTGAATACACCACTAACAACGGCTTTACCTGGACAACAATAACCAACTCTACTGAGAGTGACGGATTTTATACCTGGTCTCCTGTCCCGGCAGTCTTTTCGACAAACTGTAAAGTAAGAATCAGTGATGCAGCAGACGGACATCCGTTTGATGTGAGCAACGATGTATTCAGTATACTAGCCGAACCGGTCATACAGGTAACTGCACCAAACGGAGGGGAGAGATTGCTTTCCGGTTCCTCTTATCAGATTCAGTGGAATACCGTAACCCCGGGCGGCAATGCAAGAAGCAGCAAAAAACCAAGAACGGAAACTGATGACCCCGGTGTAACCGATGTACGCATTGAGCTCTCTACTGACGGTGGTGCTGTGTGGAGCAGCATTACCGCAACAACACCCAACACGGGAAGCTACTTATGGAGCTCAGTACCGAATTTAAACTCTGCACTTTGTAAAATTCGAATCAGCGATGCCTCAGACGGAATACCAACTGACCAATCAGATTCCGTATTTATCATATATAATCAGGCGGCACAATCCATTGCAGTAACTTCACCAAAC
>CAYYJL010000003.1:0-20786 GCA_964472245.1 uncultured Ignavibacteriaceae bacterium
CATGAGGGTTTTTTTTGCTTTGGTATCTTTAACGTAACAGAGCGTGGCAATTTTCATACAAATAACGGCTAATGAGAGAAATTTTTCCTGCAAGATAATAAAAATGACGGGGTTGAGGCGATGAAACATTTGCCGATTTTTCCGGAAATGCGGAAATAATGCAGTCCCCTAAATAAAGTATTTTGTTATTCGGCTCGTCTTCCTTAGTATGGAACAGACTACTTCAATAATTTTATCGGAAATGAACCGAAGCTCAATCGGGCAGACTGTTAAGGAATACGGCAGCCGGCTTTACAATTTTATCAGAGGCAGAGTCTCTACTGATGAGGATGCCGAGGATATCCTGCAGGATGTCTGGTTTCAGCTCAGCAGGGTGACGGATTTGGACTCCATTCAGCAGATGAATGCCTGGCTTTATTCCGTTGCCCGCAACCGCATTACCGATAAATACCGGAAGCGGAAGGAAAGCTCCCTGGATAATCTCGGCATTGAGGATGAAGACGGCTTTTTTGAATTCTCATCCCTGCTTGCCAACGATGACAGCACTCCGTATGAGGAAACTGAACAGCAGCAATACCGGGAGCTGATTCTGGATGCTGTTGATACGCTGCCGGCAGCCCAAAAGGAAGTGTTTGTTCTGCATGAGTTTGAGCAGCTGACGCTGGAAGAAATTGCGGCCAAAACAGGAGTGCCGATTAAGACGGTTATCTCCCGCAAGCGGTATGCAATTCAGAAACTGCGGGAAAATCTGCGGCTCATTTACAAGGAATTAAATTCGTAAGGAAAAAATTATAATCATGAATCATAAACACCATTACAAAAAGAAGATATTTATCCCCTTTATCGTATTAGGACTTTTTGCACTCGCCTCTGCAGTGGTCATGTGGCTTTGGAATGCAATTTTGCCGGAGGTTATTCCGGGAGTTTTAGCTCTGAACTTTTGGCAGGCAGCAGGATTGCTGCTGCTGAGTAAACTGCTTTTCGGGGGCTTTCATAAATCCGGCTACCATAAAAAAATGTACCCCGGCTTCAGGGAAAAATATATGAATATGAGTGATGAACAAAAGGCCAAACTCCGGGAAGAGTGGAAAAGAAGATGCTGCGTGCCGGAGGATGAGCCGGATGCTGCTGAATCGGAAAAACAATAAGCCCCGGCTTTGCCAAAAATGAGGAAAAAAGGAAACAAATCATTACTTTTGAAGGTATAAGAGATAAATAAACCGAGGAAGAAAATGAAGATATTGTTTGCAGTGTTCATGGCAGGGTTTTTAACTTTCGCTCAGGCACAGAAACCGGAAATTGCGTATTTCATGGTATTGGAAAACGGCAAAGCCGGATACCAGAATGCCAAGGGAGAATGGGTGATTAAACCGGAATACGATTTTGCAGGGCACTTCAGCGATGGTCTTGCCTGCGTTGCAAAGGGGGGTAAATACGGATATATAGATAAAAAGAACAAAGTGATAATTCCGCTGCAATTTAATGCGGGGGATGAATTTTCCGAGGGGATAGCGAGAGTTATGAAGGATTTTAAGTGGGGATATATAGATAAAAAAGGCAAGTTTGTTATTGAACCGCAGTTTCAGCTTTGTTATGAGTTTTACGGCGGATATGCCGCTGCCCAGAAAAAAGGGAAGTGGGGGCTGATTGATAAGACAGGAAAATTTGTTATTGAACCGCAGTTTCAGGATATAACGGGATTCGGCGATGGGCTTTTTGGTTTTCAGAAAAGTTATGCCGATAAAGCCGGATTTATGGATGCATCGGGCAAAGTAGTTATAACCGGAGATTACAGCCGTGTATATAAATTCAGTGAAGGACTTGCTGCCGTGCGGACAGGCGACTTATGGGGCTTTATAAACTCCAAAGGAGAAATGGTTATCAAGCAGCAGTTTACGGGCGCTCATAATTTTTCCGGAGGGCTTGCCTGCGTAAAGAATGAGGAAGGGATGTGGGGATTTATTAATCCGAAAGGTGAAACGGTTATCCCGTTTAAGTATATACGCCATGCATTATTCCGCGATGGGTATGCCTTTGTAGAAACCTCCTCAGGATATGAGTATATCAATATGCAGGGGGAAACAGTGTTGTCCTTAAAGTAGAGATTTTTAATCCCGGGCAGGTATATATAACCTGCCCTTTCCCTTAAAAAATCAGCCGAATTTTTTACGTAGTACAGTAGTTCTGTAGCTGAAGATTCCCTCAACCTGCTTTTTTACAAACCACCCTCCAAAGAAGGCGCCGATTGCTCCAAAAGGGAGTTTATAATTGACAATATCGGTCATCTCAACACCGTTTTCCGTCTGACGGAAATGATGCTGGTGGTGCCAGAGTTCATAAGGACCAAAGCGCTGCTCATCAACAAAGTATTTCTTTTCCTCCACATGAGTAATTTCTGTAACCCAGTGCAGGGGAATGCCGAGGATGGGATGCACTTTATATTGGATTAATAGTCCCGGATACATTTTTCCCGGCAGTTCGGAAAGAATTTTAAAATTAAGATGGGCCGGAGTTATTTCATTAAGATTTTTGGGCGTGGAAAAGTAATTCCATGCATCTTCAAGAGAAATTGGGAGCGTTATTCGAGTTTTTAATGTATAAATTTTCATTATCTTTTTTGGAATATCTGGTAAATATAGATATAACCGCGGGGAAAGCAGAATAGTTCAAACAAAACCAAGCGGGCGGAAGGATTATGGAGAAGCGAAACCCTTTTCCGGAAAAAACCACTGAGTCCACCAAGAGAAAACTCAGAGGACACAAAGGAAAATCCGAGGATTGACAGGATTGTAGAAAAGCTCAGTTAGATGAAATAACATATATATCTGTAACGTAACCCCTTCCGGAGAAAACGCAAAGACGCGACGAGGAACCGCTATGTCCGCAAAGAAAAAACACACAAATATCTTCTGCGTGAATTTGTGTGATCATCGGGCAACATTCCGATCTGTGAAAATCCGCGTTACGAAGTATCCGTGTCATCCGTGTACAATTGGACCCGCAAATGATAATGTCACCGATCCCCGGTTAAATTTTTGCAGCTTCCTCCATTTTGCTACTATAATGTCGATCCTTAGGATTTGCTTTGCGGCCTTCGCGTACAAATTAGGATTTTGTGAGTTTCGAATAAATCGTATATCCAATATAAGTATGTAATCCGCCTTCTTTGCGGCCATTGCGTTAATTCCGGAAAGATCAGCACTTCGTAAGCATACTGTCACCCTTCCAGGGTTTTGTGTATATAGATTCCCTGTGTTCTATAATCCTGTCAAACCTTCGGTTTTCCGTCAACCATATATATCACAGCAATCATTTAATCACAAAAATCACAGTTCAGACAGTTGCATTCTGTAATAGCCCCGGGATATATAAAAAAAGGGCTGCCGTTTTGAAGGGCAGCCCTTGCAATCAGAAATATTTCTGATTAATAGCGGTAGTAATCCGGTTTGTATGGACCATCTACAGTAACGCCGATATACTCTGCCTGTTTGGTGTTCAGTTCTTCCAGTTCAACACCAACTTTTTTGAGGTGTAAACGGGCAACCTGCTCATCAAGTTTTTTAGGAAGTGTATATACTTCATTCTTGTAAGCAGCACTGTTTTTCCAGAGCTCTAACTGTGCAAGCACCTGATTGGTGAATGAGTTACTCATCACAAAGGATGGGTGTCCCATTGCGCAGCCGAGGTTTACCAAACGGCCTTCTGCAAGCACGATGATATCCTTGCCGTCAACGGTATATTTATCAACCTGTGCTTTGATGGTGTCTTTGGTATTGCCATAGTTTTTGTTTAACCATGCCATATCAATTTCATTATCAAAGTGGCCGATATTGCAGACAACTGCTTTATCTTTCATTGCTTTGAAATGTTCACCCGTTACGATATCACAGTTACCTGTTGCGGTAACAATAATGTCGCATTCCGGAATTGCGGTGGAAAGTTTCTTTACTTCATAACCTTCCATTGCTGCCTGAAGAGCGCAGATGGGGTCAATTTCCGTAACGATAACACGAACACCTGCATGGCGCAGTGATTCAGCTGAACCTTTTCCAACATCGCCGTAACCGCATACAACTGCTACTTTACCGGCAAGCATAAGATCGGTTGCTCTTCTGATAGCATCAACTAAAGACTCGCGGCATCCGTATTTGTTGTCAAATTTGGATTTTGTTACTGAGTCATTTACGTTGAAAGCCGGCATCGGGAGCGTACCGTTTTTCATTCTTTCATATAAGCGGTGAACACCGGTGGTGGTTTCTTCGCTGAGACCTTTAATACCTGCAACCAGTTCAGGAAATTTATCCAGAACCATGTTGGTGAGGTCGCCGCCATCATCAAGAATCATGTTGAGCGGCTGTCTGTCTTTACCAAAGAACAAGGTCTGCTCAATGCACCAGTCAAATTCTTCAGCATTCATGCCTTTCCAAGCATAAACGGAAATGCCTGCTGCTGCAATTGCTGCTGCTGCATGATCCTGTGTGGAAAAGATATTACAGGAAGACCAGGTAACTTCTGCGCCAAGCTCAACCAGCGTTTCAATAAGAACTGCGGTTTGAATGGTCATATGAAGGCATCCGGCAATTCTTGCACCTTTGAGCGGCTTAATTTTACCATATTCCTCACGTAAAGCCATCAGACCGGGCATTTCTGCTTCGGCTAAGCTTATTTCTTTGCGGCCCCACTCAGCAAGGGAGATATCCTTTACTTTGTACGGGACGTATTTTACATCTTTTTCGAGTGTCGAACTCATATTATTCCTTCTCTTTTATATTAAGCATACTTTCTAAACAACGGAAGCAGGTCAATCTGTTCCCAGGTGAAGTCTTTATCATCACGGCCAAAGTGTCCGTAAGCCGCAGTTTTCTGATAAATAGGTCTGCGCAGTTTCAGGCGTTCAATAATGCCTTTAGGGGTCAGATCAACTTCTTTATGAATCATTTTGGAGATTTCTGAATCCGGGATAACTCCGGTGCCCTTGGTATCAACAAAAATGGAAACCGGCTGTGCAACGCCAATTGCATAAGCCAGCTGCACTAGGCATTCGTCAGCCAGGCCGGCAGCAACAACGTTTTTAGCGATGTGGCGTGCTGCATAGGTAGCGCTTCTGTCAACTTTAGACGGGTCTTTTCCGGAGAATGCACCGCCGCCGTGAGGAGCCCAGCCGCCGTAGGTATCTACAATGATTTTTCTTCCGGTTAATCCGCTGTCTCCGTGAGGACCGCCGATTACAAAGTTTCCGGTGGGGTTAACAAAATACTTTGTTTTTTTATCCAGGAGGTTTGCGGGGATAATTTTTTTTACAACGTTTTCTATTACATCTTCTTTAATGGTTTTCTGTTTAACGGTAGGGTCGTGCTGAGTAGAGACTACTACTGCGTCAACGCGTACGGGTTTCTTTTTATCATCGTATTCAACAGTAACCTGAGATTTTGAATCAGGACGCAGATACGGCATCGGGGTGTTCTTTTTTCTTCTGACATCAGCAAGAAGTTTTACGATTTTGTGCGAATACATGATAGGCATAGGCATCAGTTCTTTAGTCTGATTACATGCATAACCAAACATGATTCCCTGATCGCCTGCGCCGCCGGTATCAACACCCATGGCTATATCCGGTGACTGCTGATGCAGTGTATTGATGATACCACAGGAGTTTGCTTCAAACATATATTCGGCTTTTGTATATCCGATTTTGGTTACGGTATCACGGACAATCTGCTGCAGATCTATCCATGCTTTTGTGGTGACTTC
Source organism: uncultured Ignavibacteriaceae bacterium (assembly GCA_964472245.1). GTDB lineage: Bacteria > Bacteroidota > Ignavibacteria > Ignavibacteriales > Ignavibacteriaceae > H2-BAC3. Next base: position 5,752 of record CAYYJL010000003.1, read on the forward strand.
ACCGCCGACAACAACAAGTCCGGTAGTAACAAATGTTTCGCAGGCAACTCTGGAGTTAGGGTCCTGTGCAAGTATTGCATCAAGCACTCCGTCAGATATTGCATCACTTACTTTATCGGGATGACCTTCTGATACAGATTCAGAAGTGAAAAGAAACGACATATTTTATCCTTTGCTAATGTATATATTCAGTTAAAATCAATTTCGGTTGAATCTCCGGAGTTAAGCCGGCGGAATCTTCCTTTTATAACACTGTTTGCCCCAATAATAGAACCGCTGAGCATTGAATTGCGTATTTCGGCATTGGAAGCTATAATAGAATTCTTTAAGATAGAATCAGAAACGGTAACCGCATCGCCAATGGTAATGTGCGGTCCAATGACCGAGTTGGTGATAACGGCGGAATCCGCTATATATACCGGTGGGATAATAACAACACCGGGGCGCTCAGAAAAACTTTCTTTCTGGGTAAGCAGATAGCGGTTTGTTTCTAAAAGAGTTTCGGGTTTACCGCAGTCGTACCACCCTTCAACGTGAAACGCTGCCAGGTTTTCACCCCGGTCAATCATCATCTGCAAAGCATCGGTAAGCTGAAACTCACCGTGATTACGCATATCTTTTTCAATAAGTTCAGAAAGACAGGCGGAGAGCAGTTTTGAGTTTTTTATATAGTAAAGACCTACCAGGGCCAGATTTGATATTTTATCTTTTGGTTTTTCTATCAACTTATAAATTCTGCCGCTGTTAAGCAAAGCCACACCAAAACGCTGATGGTCATCAACGGTTTTTACTCCAAGGGAACTTGCACCGGTTTTGAAAACCGCTTTGAGATTTACATCAAAAATAGTATCACCCAGAATGATAAAAAGCTCATCATCCCCTCGGGTATCCGTTGTTCAACAAATTCTGAGTCGATATCACGATAATTAACACGGACATAATCTTTAATCATCTCCCCAAGATGACCGTAAATGAAGGTAGCTTTTGTGATGCCCTCAGCGGTCAATTTATCCAAAATATGCCCCAGAATCGGCTTCCCACCGACATTGAGGAGCACCTTAGGGACTGTATGTGTATGAGGTTTCAGTCTGCTGCCGATTCCGGCTACCGGGATAATTGCCCGCATTAATTCCTTTAAATATAAAATACAAATTTACCGAAATTTACAGTCAAGACAAAGGATTTGAACGGGGTTAAAAAGCAGCAGTAAAGAGGCATCACATTATTCAATTCAAGGTATGAGCTGCGGGGTGTAAGTCCTTAATTAAGAGTGAGGGTAAAAGGGGTGCCTAACCTCTGTTATTCCGTTGTTGTTTGCAAACCTTCCGGATCGTTTTTACCTGAGAGTGTATCGCTTACGGCAAAGAGTACCTCTTTCTCCTCAGCCATAATCACCAGAACATCACCTTCGTGTAATTCAGTCTGACCGGAGGGTGTTATGAATCTTCCGTTGTGGTTAATCATGGCGATGTGTGCATTTCTCGGAAAGTTTAAATCCACAATGCGCTTTCCAGTAAGGGGGCTTCCTGCAGGTATAATAAATTCCATAAGTTCGGATTTTATACTTTCGCTTAATTCTTCTTCCAGCGGGGTTCTTTTCCTCTCCTGTTCATTTACCAATAGACCCAGCTTATTGGCTGCCCAGGAAAGTGTTGTCCCCTGTATAAGTACAGAAGTGATGGCAATAAAAAATACGATGTTAAATATAAGATCTGCATGTTCAACGCCGTATATGAACGGATAGGTTGCAAAGACAATGGGAACAGCGCCCCGCAAACCTGCCCATGAGATAAACAGTTTTTGTTTATGATTAAACCGGGAAAAGAGCAGTGATATATATACACCTGCAGGTCTTGCAATGAATATGATAAACACAGATGCTGCGAGTCCGATAAGAGTAACGGGCAGAAGTTTGGTCGGAAAAACCAGAAGGCCAAGAGTTAAAAACATGACGCTCTGCATCATCCATGCAATGCCGTCAAAGAATTTGATAAGACTTTTTTTGTGAATCAGATTTTTATTTGAAAGGATAATACCGCACAAATAGACAGCCAGGAACCCATTGCCCCCCAATAAATCCGTTAATGAAAACGCAAATAAAACAAGCGAGGTAAGCAGTACGGAGTATAAACCTTCAAACCCGAGACTGATTTTATTAATGATAAAAACTCCAAGGTGGCCCAGGGCAAAACCGGCGAGCGCTCCGATGCTTACCTGTTTAATCAAAAAGAATACTTGAGAGGGCAGATGAGAATCTCCCGTGGAAATATAGTTAAGGCAGGTGAGCATCAGAATAAATGCCATGGGGTCGTTGCTGCCGGATTCAAATTCAAGAACGGACCGGGTTTCCGGTTTAAGCCCCATATTTTTTGATCTGAAGATAGAAAATACCGCAGCAGCATCGGTTGAGGAAACAATTGAGCCCAGTAAAAAGGAATAAGCCCAGGGGAGGTCAATCGTATAGTGCAGGAATATCCCTACTAATCCGGCAGTAATGAATACCCCCAGGGTGGAAAGTAATATGCCGGGTATGAATATGGGTTTTATACTCTCTAATTTGGTTTCAAACCCGCCTGAAAACAGGATAAAACAAAGCGCTACAATTCCGATAAATTGGGAAAGGACAGGGTCATCAAAAGCAATACCCCCGGGGCCGTCCGAGCCGGCGAGCATACCAATACCCAGAAACAGGACGAGCGCAGGTATGCCAAGCCGCGATGAAGTCTTACTCGCTATGATAGAAAGAAAAAGTAAAATTGAACCCAGAAGGAGTATGTTTTCGCCAGTTATCTGCATGAATCCAGAATGAATAATTTTATTCTTTAATATGCAAAAATAAATTCGATTGTATAAGAAAATCCGGGAACCGAAACCAGAATCAGTTTATTTTTAAGGGGAGTACTGAATACTTAAGGTGTATATATTCATCATGCCTCAAGAAAGCTGAGTTTATTTCATCACCACCATCTTCTTAACTTGCTCCAGTCCGTTTATCTGCAGGTGGTAAAAATAAATACCGGAAGAGAGTGCAACAGCATCAAACAAAAGTTGATGTGACCCGGCTTCTTTCAATTCATTCAGAAGGATTTTTATCTGCCTGCCCAGCGGATCAAAGATAGTCATACGCACCATCCCTTTTTCTGGGAGATGATAACGAATGGTTGTTACAGGATTGAAGGGATTGGGATAATTTTGCTCCAGTGTAAATCCCGCCGGTGCAGTTAAGCCATTATCTTCAACAGAGGTGAACTGTGTAAAGTTTGAATGATAGATATTAGCAGCGTTGCCGGCCGCCTGCTTTGCTTTAAGAACAGAGAGCAGCGGCGTGGTGGAGATTGCAGCACTGTAGCCGACAATAAAATCAACCGGTTTATCTTTTTCCATTCTGAACGGACCTGCCGAAATAAGGTAACTTTGATCAGTGCCAAGCGTGTTCAGCCATCCGGTGCCGTTAAGCGGATTGCCTGAATAGACATAACGAGGGTCAATCGAACCGCAATCCGGGAGGTTGGATGCGTTTCCATAGGGCCAGGTACACGGATTTAGCGGTGTGCCATTCATATTTTTACCCCCCATTTGCATATTCCTCATTTCCTGCAGATCATTTGGTATCATGGTGAGCGGGAAAACATTAAACTGATTAAACGAGGAGAACCGGGAAGCAGCAGCGCCGCGCACCCATTTTTGTCCTGTCCGTGGACCGTAATTGAGCACAATAGAGTCAAGTGGAGTATCAATGCCTTCATCATAAAGACCATTTGCATTGTTATCTGTGTAGGTTACACCCGGTATATATGAATACGGTGTTGTAATAAACGTCTGTATAAATGCGGGGGCTGTGCCGTCAAACTGATTATCGGGGCCGCTGTTATATACATAACCACCGCGGAGCAGGGTATCAGATCCGCTTAAATCATCCTGGTAGTTTCCCAAATCAGGATCTGTGTTGATGGAAAAATAAACAGAGTCAAATACACTATGATTACTCTTGTTGGTTAAGGTATAACGCACAAAGAATATTTCATCCAGGCCGGGGGAAGTTTGCTGCCGGCTGATTATTTGCTGCCGTACTTCAACGCCAATGGGGGAAGTGTCTGAGTATCTGCGCAGGTGTGCAGGTTGTGCATCATTCATAACCAGATAAGAATGCGAATCACCGAGTAAGACAGGAGCATCCTCATTGTTATCCCACAAGCCGTTGTTGTTCAGATCAACAGGATTATATATGCCGTCACCGTTGCCATCATGAAAGGGTGCGCCTGTTTCAACGGCAAATTTGTATTGCTGCCAGGATGATCCAAACGGTGCATCACTGCTGTTAATCATAAATATTGTTGAACGGGGGTCGCCCGGTACGCTGTTCCTGGTACCGGGTAGGAAATCACGCTGATTCTGGTGATCTACGGAACCGGCACCCCAGTATTGGCTGCCTGCTTTGCCGGTCAGATTAAAGCCGGAATTCCATAAAATTACTTTGCCCTGAAAGCGCCCGCCCTGGCCATTGGTCTGGAGTCTGCCAATGCTTCCGTATATATCACTTTCCAGCGTAAACTCACCGGAGCTGACTGTAATTAACTGCGACAGAGGACCGATGGGGACAAAAATATGCTTCCACTTAGTATAGGTAATATTTCCACGGGCATCGGATGCTTTAATGCGGTACTGAATATAATCTCCCGGACGCGGCTGGGGCAGCTGGCAGCTGTATATATAATCTCCTGCAACCGAATCCCCCATAATTCCGTTATCATTACATTGAGCCGTTTGGATGCTGCCGGAATTCAGCAAATATTCCAGAATAACTGTCATACTGTCATAATCAAGTATTTTTGATTTGAACAATACGCCGCCTGACCCGGGATATTCCTCTGAAGTGCCGTAAAAAACCGGTGGGGAGGGTTCATCATGCGCGGCGAGTACATTTAAATAAAATATTTTTTCCGACAGTGAATCCCGTTTGCTTATAAAAGTAAAAAGAGAGTCTGACCCGGAAAGTGACATAAACCTGTCATCACCCATAAAATAGGTGCTCTTTTGCGGAGCAGAAAAACCGGTCAATGCTGCATTGATTTCAATGCGGTATATATCTTTTTGGAATATCCCCGGCAGCGGAGTGCTGAATGTGCCGGAGTAGAACAGATTGAAAAATGAGGAACCCTGCACTCTGTTAAATGTGATGCCGGAAATATAAGCAGCACCCGCAGATACAGTATGCACAAGTGACCACGCAAGCCAGCCATCGGTGGATTTATATATAAAGACAGATCCGGGAGTATCCGGGGAATAGACTGCCGCCACATGCAGGGCTGGTGATAGTTCTAACAGTGTAGCAGCAGTGATGTTGGATATGCCGGAGAGAAGAACCGCTTCCTGCTGCCAGGTAATACCGCCATCAGTACTTTTAATATAATATGCGTTACCGCTCCGTATGTATGTGTAGAATAAAGCACCTGTGCCGTCAGGGCTGAGCTGACCCTGCAAAGAAAGTCTTCTGCTTAATCCCGATACCCCCGTTGGCAGAATCTGGGGCTGGCTCCAATTATTACCACCGTCATCCGAATATATCACGTAATGATTATCGGTCCGGAAAACGGCAACCATTTTTCCGGTTGGGAGCATGATGCAGCTTATGCCATGAATTGAATCAGTAACGCTGCCGGTGTAGGTGTACAGCAGTGTTTTTTGATTCTGCCAGATATGGTTGATGGTTTTCTTGTAATATATATTTCTTATACCGGCAGAGCTGTCTTCAATCCAAAAGAAATGTTTAGTATTTCCTGTTCCGGAAAGGATAACTGAATGACCAAGCTTTTGAGAATTGCTTATACCCGGGACGGCAGTAATCTGGGCGAAAGATTTGAAGACACCTGTCAAGATTAACCCGCTTACAATACCCACTGTTACAAAACGGAATAAGTTCCATGGTCCCACCATGACTGCTCCACTCAAATGTAAATGAAAATAATGAAAATAAATTAAGTAGTTATTGGTTTAAGTTCAATAGAAATGCATTGGGTACATTATATCGTCTGACTTAATAGAGTGTCCCATATCCGGATCGGGTAAAGTTAAATAAGAAATTCCGATTCCAAAGAGTTTTTCTCTATCATGAAAAGCCGAAAAATGGGTTTATGCTTCAAATTTCATCAATTTTGGGGCATTTTGGCTTGGTATAAAAATTGCACTAAGAGGGCAGTTTTGTAAATAAATTATCCGGAAATGAAATGGAAAGAAAAAAAGTTACTATAGACGGAAATGAAGCCGCCGCGTATGTTGCATACAATACTAATGAAGTAATTGCTATTTATCCGATAACACCTTCCTCCAACATGGGTGAGTGGTGCGATGCCTGGTCGGCAGAAGGAAAGAGAAATATCTGGGATGAAGTTCCGTCCGTGACTGAAATGCAGTCAGAAGGCGGTGCCTCCGGTGCTGTGCACGGTGCATTGCAGACAGGTGCACTGACAACTACCTTTACTGCCTCTCAGGGATTGCTGCTGATGATACCCAATATGTATAAGATAGCAGGCGAGTTAACCCCTACGGTATTTCATGTATCCGCAAGAGCACTTGCTGCTCAGGCGCTTTCCATTTTTGGTGACCATAGTGACGTTATGTCCACCCGGTCAACCGGTTTTGCCATGCTTGCTTCCAATTCAGTTCAGGAAGTTATGGATTTTGCCCTAATTGCTCAGTCGGCAACTCTGCAGGCAAGACTTCCTTTCCTCCACTTTTTTGACGGATTCAGAACCTCACACGAAGTGATGAAAATTGAAGAGCTGACCAAAGCAGATATGCAGGCAATGATAGATGAGAAACTGATCATCGAGCACAGAAACAGAGCATTATCTCCGGATCATCCCGTTATCAGAGGAACTGCACAGAATCCTGATGTTTACTTCCAGGGCCGCGAAACCGTTAATAAATTTTATGATGCCTGCCCGGAAATTGTTCAGAACACAATGGATAAATTTGCAAAACTGACAGGCCGCTCTTATAAACTGTTTGAATATTACGGCGCCCCTGATGCAGAGAGAATCGTTATTGTGATGGGTTCCGGAGCAACAGCAATTGAAGAAGTTGTTGATTATATGACAGCGAAGGAAGAAAAAGTTGGCGTCCTGAAAGTAAGATTATACCGCCCCTTCTCCATCAAACACTTCATTAATACACTCCCTAAAACAACAAAAACAATCACCGTATTAGACAGAACAAAAGAACCCGGTTCTGCAGGTGAACCGTTATATCTGGATGTGGTTAATGCAGTGAGCGAATCCTTTAATGAAGGCACCCTGCCGTTTGCCTATCCAAAGATAACCGGTGGACGTTACGGACTTTCCTCAAAAGAATTTACACCTGCAATGATAAAAGCAGTATTTGATGAAATGAAAAAATCCAAACCAAAGAATCATTTTACCATTGGTATTATTGATGATGTTACCTTTACCAGTCTGGATTTTGACCCCACATTCTCGGTTGAATCTGATGATATATTCCGCGGAAAGTTTTATGGCCTGGGCGCTGACGGAACCGTTGGTGCAAACAAAAACTCTATCAAAATAATCGGTGAAGAAACAGATTATTATGCTCAGGGTTACTTTGTATATGACTCCAAAAAATCCGGCTCCACAACGGTATCTCATCTTCGTTTTGGCCCCACAGAAATTAAATCATCCTATCTGATTAATACAGCAAACTTTATTGCCTGCCACCAGCCGGTGTTCCTGGAAAAAATGGATATGCTGGAAGATGCAGTAGAAGGCGCAACATTTTTGTTAAATACAAAAGTGCCCGCAGACCAGGTTTGGGATACACTGCCGGAAAAAATTCAGAAAGACCTCATCAGCAGGAAAATGAAATTCTTTGTTATAGACGCTTACAAAGTTGCAGATGAAGTTGGTCTGGGCGGAAGAATTAACTCAGTAATGCAGACCTGCTTTTTTGCAATCTCAAAGATTTTCAAAAAAGATGATGCTATTGCATTAATTAAAAATGCAATTAAAAAAACCTACGGTTCCAAAGGTGACAAAGTTGTTCAGATGAACTATATGGCCGTTGATAAAACCGTAGAAAATCTTTTTGAAGTAAACATTCCTGAAAAAGTTTCTACCAAACTGCAGTTTATGCCTGCCGTATCAGGAAAAAATGTTCCTGAGTTTGTACGCGATGTTACGGCAAAAATTATTGAAGGCAAAGGCGATATGCTGCCGGTCAGCAAGATGCCGATTGACGGTACATACCCGATGGCCACGGCTAAATGGGAAAAAAGAAATATCGCTCTGGAAGTACCGGCATGGGATGAGGAAGTATGTATTCAATGTAACAAATGCGTTATTGTATGTCCTCATGCAACCATCCGCTCAAAGGTATATACGGAAGCAGACCTGAAGAATGCGCCGGAAGGGTTTAAGTCAGTTAAGTTTAAGTCCAAAGAGTACGGCGAAAACATGCTCTACTCCCTGCAGGTCGCAGTGGAAGACTGTACCGGATGCGGACTCTGCGTTGATGTATGCCCTGCAAAAAACAAGAAAGAACCCAAATTCAAAGCTATCAACATGGTTGAACAGTTGCCGCTCCGTGAAGCAGAACGCGCTAATTGGGATTTCTTCCTTAACATTCCTGATTTGGACAGAACAAAAGTTAACACCGGCAATGTGAAAGACTCACAGTTCTTAGAACCGTTATTTGAGTTCAGCGGTGCCTGCTCCGGCTGCGGAGAAACACCATACGTTAAACTGGTAAGCCAGCTGTTTGGAGACCGCACCTTAGTTGCAAATGCGACGGGCTGCTCCTCTATATACGGCGGCAACCTGCCAACAACTCCGTGGAGTGTTAATAAAGACGGACGCGGACCTGCCTGGTCAAACTCCCTGTTTGAAGATAACGCTGAGTTCGGAATGGGATTCCGCCTTGCAATTGACAAACATACACTGCAGGCAAAAAATCTGCTGGCAAAATATGCTGATCTGTTAGGCAAAGAACTGGTTGACGGTATTGTTAACGCAGAACAGAAAAATGAAGCTGATATATATGAGCAGCGTGAAAGAGTTACCGAGCTGAAAGGCAAACTGACTACCAAACTGAGCAACGGTTCCAGTGAAGCAGTTAAACGCGACTTAGACCATCTCTTCTCACTGGCTGATTACTTAGTGAAAAAGTCAGTCTGGATTATGGGAGGCGACGGCTGGGCATATGATATCGGTTACGGCGGTCTTGACCACGTGCTTGCTTCAGGCAAGAATGTAAATATCTTAGTACTTGATACCGAAGTGTACAGCAACACAGGCGGGCAGTGCTCCAAAGCCACACCGCGCGGCGCTGTTGCAAAATTTGCGGCAGGTGGAAAAACCGGCGGCAAAAAGGACCTTGCGATGATGGCAATGAACTACGGAAATGTATATGTAGCTAAAGTTGCAATGGGTTCCAATGATGCACACACGGTTAAAGCATTCCTGGAAGCAGAAGCATATGACGGCCCATCCTTAATCATTGCGTACAGCCACTGTATAGCACATGGTATAAACATGGGTACCGCAATGAAGAATCAGAAAGCTGCGGTTGATACCGGATACTGGCCATTGTTCAGATACAATCCTGAAACTGAAGAGGGTAAAAATCCGTTTAAGCTGGATTCAAAGGCCCCGAAAATGGCATTCAGGGATTACGCTTATATGGAAACCCGGTATAAGATGCTGACAAAATCCAATCCTGTTGTTGCAGAAGAACTGATGCAAGCCGCTCAGCAAGATGTGGTACGGAAGTGGAAGATATATGAAGAGTTCGCCTCCGAACCGGCAGCTAAGAAGGACGAACCAAAAGCATAATTACGGCGGGGCAGTAAAAGAGTTTTGCTGCCCCTCATATATATAGATATTTTTAATTGAGGAACAAAATGATTGACCTGAAAACTACGTATCTCGGTATGGAATTAAAGAATCCGGTTGTGCCTTCCGCCGGACCTCTTTCCCGCGATTTGAATAATATTAAACAGATGGAAGATGCCGGCGCTTCTGCAGTGGTATTTTACTCCATTTTTGAAGAACAATTGGAACATGAAAGTCTGGAACTTTTTCATCACACCACCCATCACTCGGAAAGTTATGCGGAAGCAACTTCTTACTTTCCTGATACGGTGGAGTTCCAGGTAGGCCCGGAAGAGTATCTGAATCAGATACGCCGTGCAAAGGAATCCGTGGGGATTCCCGTTATCGGCTCCCTGAACGGAAAATCAGTCGGCGGCTGGGTGGATTATGCAAAACAGATTGAACAGGCAGGAGCTGATGCGCTTGAGCTGAATATATACCGCCTTTCTGCTGATATACACACCTCCGGTGCAGAAATTGAGCAGGAATATGTGGATATTGTAAAAGCCGTCAGCGGCGCGGTATCAATTCCCGTAGCAGTAAAACTTGGACCCTTTTTCAGTTCTCTGCCAAACCTTTCCGTCCGCCTGAATGAAGCAGGTGCAAAGGGACTGGTGCTTTTTAACCGTTTTTATCAGCCGGATATAGACCTGGAAAATCTGGAAGTAGTCCCAAATGTGCTGCTCAGTACACCGATGGCAATGCGCCTGCCGCTCAGATGGATAGCGCTGCTCTACGGAAGAGTTCCCGTTGACCTGGCTGCAACAAGCGGTATATATACAGAAAAAGATGTGCTGAAAATGCTTATGGCAGGTGCAAATGTAACCATGATGCTTTCCTCACTGCTGAAGTTTGGTATCCGGCATATTAATGATGTGCTGAACAAACTGCAGTTCTGGATGGAAGTAAATGAATATGAATCTGTTGAACAGATGAGAGGCAGCATGAGTTATATCAATTCTCCTGACCCTTCACAGTTTGAACGTGCAAATTATATGAAAGTATTGCAGTCATATAAATAAGCAGTCTATTTAAAACAAAAACGGCAGCCGGAATTGTACCCGGCTGCCGTTTTGTGTTTTAAAACGAAATATATACAGAATCTACTGCTGATTCTTCCAATCCTTTAATAGTTTCTTCATATCTTCCAAATCAAACGGTGCTGAGGAAAGCCCTTCCGCTATGCGCATTGCCTTATCCATTGCCAGAATTGCTTCACCTTTTTTGCCTGCTTTGTGCAGAAGCCGTGCTTTCATGCGAAGATTCCAGTAATTTTCCTGCACAGCGGTGGAATAATCAATCCACTTAAGACCCTCGTTAACATCCATATCATTATTGAATATATATGAGGCATACGAAAGCGGTGTTGACCAGGAGAATGCCTTCGATACTTTGTCAGCAATCAGAGCACGTGTCTTAAATTGTACAGTGAAAGATACCTTCACTTTTTCCCATGCAAAAAAGATCTCTGCAGTACTGTCAGTCAGCTCAATTACATCAAAGGTAAGACGTTCGTAAAAATCACCGGTAGTGACAGGTTTAACAGTCAGGCGGAGTGCATCGTTTTCCTGTTTGTAGCCGGCGCTGCCTGCCAGATTATTATCTTTGCTGATAATTAAGGTCCATTCTTTTTCACCCGGAATGGTATGGAATCCGTAGGTGGCTGCCGGGAGTTCCTTTCCGTTAATAGTAACTGCATCTGAAAACTTTATTGTTGTATTTGCATTTGCGCCTGTCCGCCAGATTTCTCCAAATGGAATAAGTCCGCCCCAGATTTTTCTCCCTTTGACTGCCGGTCTGGACCAGGTTACGGTAATTTCTGAAACACCCACTGCCTGGGTCAGAGTTGCTTTGGGACTCAGAGCGGGAGTAAGGGACTGCGCAAAACTAAGCGAAAAAAAATAGACGGTTAATAATAGAGCTAAAGATAGCCGGGAAAACTTCATATTGTGTCCTTCTGTTTAATGGAATAAATGATTATTAAGCCCTGAAAATGAAAATTATTTTTCCCAAAGATAAGGGAAGACGGCTAAATTATTTCAGGTTTATTTTTTGCCTTGGATATTCAGGGGGTATGCGGTCTGGATTGCAAGAAATAAATTATTGTTTACCTGCCGTAAGAACCACCCCTGATCTCAAACGGAAAAAACATCCCTTTAGACCAAAACCTGTGTCTGCAGATGTCAATTATGGTCAAATTTTTTGTAATTTTACATAGTGTAATCAATTCCAAAAGGGCTGCAATGCAAATGAAAAAAATTTTAATGGTGATATTTTTGGCGGCGGGAATAGCTTTTCCGCAGGCGGGTCAATCGGTCAGAACCTCAGGCGAGGTGAAATATCTGAGTGGTGAACTCATCATGAAACTGAAAGAAACACCGGCTAATACTGCCGGGCAGATTTTTCTTCCGGTGAGTATCTCTTCCAGAATTTCTATGCTGGATGTGAAATCGGTTCGTATGATTTACGCAGGTGCCTCTGCACTGCCTGCCTCGCATCCGTTTGCAAATGTGGTTTCTGTTATATATAACAATCAATCTGCAGACCCCCTTTACCTTTCTCAAAAACTCAAGGCGATGCCGGAGATTGAATGGATAGAGCCCCGCTATGTATACGAATTATCGTATATACCTAACGATCCTCAGCTTGGTAATCAATATGCACTTACAAAGATTAATACATCAGGTGCATGGGATATATCCAAGGGCGATACATCAGTTGTAATTGCAATTATAGATACAGGAGTGGATTGGGATCATCCGGATTTGAACAGTAACATGAAGGTTAACTGGGCAGAGATTCCTAACAATAACATTGATGATGATAACAATGGATTTGTTGATGATTATTTGGGATGGGATTTTGGCGGGTTGACAGGTACAGCTGATAATAACCCTATGGAAGACAGACCCGATCACGGCACTCACGTGGCAGGTATATCTGCTGCGGTGACTGATAACGGGGTTGGTGTGGCTTCCCCCGGCTTTAAGTGTAAATGGCTTGCTGTAAAAACATCGCAGGATAATAACAGAAATACTGCCGGTCAGCCATATATAGTGTATGGATATGAAGGTATCTCCTATGCAGCAGATAGAGGTGCTAAAGTTATTAACTGCAGCTGGGGCGGCGGCGGTTATTCAATTCTTGGCCAGCAGGTAATAGATTACGCCATGAGTAAGGGCGCACTGGTTGTAGGTGCTGCGGGGAACAGCAATTCAAGCGCTCCGCATTTTCCTTCAGGGTACCGTGGCGTTATATCGGTGGCTTCCACAGATAATGGCGACTTAAAATCAGGATTTTCCAACTATGGATCTACTGTTGACGTTTCTGCCCCGGGGTCCAGTATATATAATACCTGGCAGAATGATACCTATGCATTTTTAAGCGGAACTTCTATGGCATCTCCATTGGCGGCAGGTGTTGCGGGTCTGATTTTTGCTCACTTTCCCGGAATAACACCTGAACAGGTAGGTGAACGCCTGAGAGTTACCGGAGATGATATATCAGCAAGCAATCCTTCTTATACGAATATGCTCGGCAAACGGATTAATGCTCAAAAGGCACTCGCCACAGCAACCCCGGTTTCGGTGCGGGCTGTTGCCGTTACCTTTGCGGACGCATCCGGAGATGGGATTATAGTGAGCGGTGAGGAAGTTACCGTAAATGTGATATTTAAGAATGTTCTCTCTGCAGCGACTAATTTAGTCATCGGGCTGGAAAACAAAAACAATACAGCAAACGTAACCGTACCCACTTTTACGGCAGGCAGCATGACCGGAAACACTATTTTTGGCAATATAGCCCGGCCGTATAAGTTTACCGTAGGCAGCGTTCCGGCTAATACAGAGTTGCAATTTTGCCTGAATTATCTGGATAACAGCCAGGTGATTGGATATGAATGGATAAGCGTTGTGGCAAATCCAACGTACGCCACTCAGGCAGTAAATAATATTGCCCTGACGATAACAAGCAAAGGAACTGTCGGTTTCAATAATTATCCTGTTAATACTCAGGGAAGCGGATTCAAATATATGGATTCACAAAACCATCTATTTGAAGGAGCTTTAATTCTTGGTACGGGTGCTTCTAATATTTCTGATGCAGCAAGAAACAGCAGCGGCAGTGTTCAGGTTGCAGATTTTGCTGTTGAGGTTCCCTTTACCATTCAGATACCCGGCTCTATTTCTGATGCACAGGGGTATGCAAAGTTTAATGATAATAATGCCGGTGCTTCAAAACTAGGCATCACCACACAGGTTACGTCTTATGCTTATTCAGATTCCCCTGATGATGATTATCTGATTCTGCGTTATGATTTAACTAACAACAGCGGAGCCCCGATAAACGGATTGTATGCCGGCGTGTTCTTTGACTGGGACATGGTTGACGGAAGCGGTGCGGACGATTATACGGCATGGGACACAACCGGCTCATTTGGATATACCTATCATGTTGGCGGTAATCCGAATACCTATGTTGGTGTTGGTCTTGTTTCTCAGGGATCTGCCAACTTCCGCGGAATACTAAATCCGGGAGGTGATCCGGGTGGATTTAGTATATACGACGGATTTTCCGATACTGAAAAGTGGCAGTCAATTTCAGGCGGATTAACAAAACCATCTGCAGGAGGGGGAGATATATCCCAGGTTATTTCACAGGGCCCCATGAATATTGCTGCAGGTGCCACGGAGACATTTGGGATTGCAATCGCTGCCGGGCAGGATATTCAGGATTTACGGGGTGAGTTTGCTCTGGCACGCAGTAAATTCAATGTGATTTTAACTGATGCTGCTGAGGAACAAGGTGTACCTTTTGAGTATGCACTTGATCAGAATTATCCTAATCCGTTTAATCCGGAGACAAGAATATCATTCAGTTTACGAGAGTCCGGTAATGCTGTGATAACAGTGTACGATCTGCTCGGCAGAAAAGCTGCTGTGCTGCTGGATGAGTTCCGTGAAGCAGGGAACCATTCCGTAGGTTTTGATGCTGCCCGTTTTTCCAGCGGTATATACTTCTACGAACTGAGAGTTAATAATCTCAGATTCCTCAGGAAGATGACGCTGCTGAAATAATTTCCTGTCTGAATCAGGATTTACAGGATTAAAGGATTCACAAGATTAAATTTATATATATATACCAGCCCATGGTCAAATCCATGGGCTGTGTTGT
>CAYYJL010000004.1:0-17816 GCA_964472245.1 uncultured Ignavibacteriaceae bacterium
CTGCTCTGAAATCGTTCATTTTCCGGTCGTAATTCTGGTAATTGCCTCCCCAAAGATGCTCAAATAGAGGGATTTGAACAATAAAAGAAATGGTGGTAAATTTAAAGTCTCATTCAAAAATAAGATGCAGCAGTGAAAAAATTCCTTTTTCTTGTTCTCCTGCTTATAGTTGCGGGACGGTCAGCCGGTCAGGGTTTTTCAGAAAATACCGGATACCTCAGTTCTCCCATTGCCACAGAATACGGGATTGTTACAGGCGATAACTATGGTACAGGCATTTATCTTATAAAAGATAGAATTCTTACCAAGATAGTTTCCGCGGCAGGCAGCGGCAGATACTTTACATTTTCATCAGATAGAAATACGATTTATTATAAAGCAGTTGAGATTAATGGGGGGCAAGCCATTTATGGTTTTGATTTGTCAGCAGGCAAAAGTAAAATGATATTCGGGTATCATGAAGTGATTGGCCAGTTATCAATTGCAGCTAACGGTACTTTTGTATATTCAGCCGGGGAGGAAGTTATTATACTTCATGGCACTTCAGAAAGGAGAGTCCGGATAGGGAATTTTTCTAATTTGACTCCAGTCTCCCCAGATGCCAAATATTTTATTTATAATGATAATAACGATAATCTGCATCTGTATAATCTGCAAACAAATTCAGACGAAATTTTTACTGATGAATCCATCGGATATTTTGAACCGGTGTGGTCTCCGGATTCAAGATATATTCTTTACTCTTCTCTGAACGGGATTTTATATATCTATGATATTACTTCAAAAAGTACAACCCGTATTGGTATGGGATTTTCGCCCTCCTGGCATCCGGGCGGTACTGCAGTAATATTTGAACACCGCCTTTTTGTCAATGGAAACTACAGCAAATCTGATTTGGCAATATACTCGCTTGACACAAAGCGGATCACTCTGCTCACCGCGACTGAGATAATTTCCGAAAAAACCCCCTCTTTTACGGATGAAAATAATATACTCTTTACCGAGCAGGAAACGGGTAAGGTTGTTGAAGCCCGGCTTACTTCATCGGGGTTGAGTGCTCCGGTTACAATATATATGCTTGATCAGCCGGCAAGAGATAAGATAAAACCTGAATACAGAGGTACTTTTGGTCACCGGACAATGAATATACCGTACGTACATCAGGTCTATGATACACCGGATTGGTACAACGGCCATTGGGCATGCGGACCGACGACGGCAATAATGCTTATTGCTTACTGGAATTTGCTGCCGCCGTATGAAGGGTGGTGTTCCTGGCCCTCGCCGGGGCATTATAATTTATGGGGACGATATATAACAGACAGATACAGGTTCCGGCAGGTGGATTATCAGAGCACCGCCAATGACCCGAACGGTACTGCCAGTATGGGAGGATTTGGATATATGTGGAACGGGAACTACAGCCCGTATTCACGGATGGCCTCCTATTATGGGAATCATGGTATAGCAGCAACACGTGAGGATTCACCAACTTTTGCAAAAGCTGAGGCACAAATACTTTCCGGCAATCCATATACAATTTGTAACGGATTAACTACTGCAGGACATATTGTTTTAGCTCACGGGGTTAACTCGCAAAACAGAACGGTAACAGTAAACGACCCATACGGAAACAAAAACACTCCCGGCTATCCCAGTTACGACGGTAAAAATGCGGTTTATGACTGGCCGGGATATAACAACGGTAATCAAAACCTTAATAATGTTTTCTGGTGTGTTAATACCTCGTATAATGTTCCGGCACATGGAGATACATTAATTGATGATTTGGATTACAGCCGTGGTTTTTACCTGCACAACCGGCTGGGGGCAAACATGCTTCACTGGAAAGATATGCAGCAGGGATACAAAGGGCACTTCTGGTATACATCTACAAAGGGAGGTTCCGGTGATACCTGTTACGCAACCTGGAAGCCGAATCTTCCGGCGGACGGAATGTACGAAGTTAAAGCATATATACCTTTTTCCAACGCAACAGATGCTGTGTACAGGGTTTTTCATCTTAACGGGCAGTCAGATGTGACCATTAATCAAAAGGCATTTACAAACCAGTGGGCATCATTAGGCGCTTTTCAATTCAAAGCGGGCAGTTCTGCTCTTGTCAGGTTGGGAGATTTTTCTGTTTCAACAGGTCAGGAGATTGTGTATGATGCTCTGCAGTGGAATTACGCAGGCCCTGCGTTATCAGTTGATGATGCACAGGTACCTTCCTCCTTTGGGATAACTTCTGTTTACCCGAACCCTTTTAACCCTGCAGCAAAAATTACCTATTCGTTAGATAAAGATGCTGATGTTGAACTTTCCGTAGTAAACATTGCAGGAGAAAAAGTGCTTGTCTTAGAAAAAGGAGCAAAGACTGCCGGAATTTATGATTTAGAACTGAATGCGGCCGGTTTGAGCAGCGGTGTATATTTTGCTGTGCTGCAAACGCCTGCCAATAGATCAGTTGAAAAATTGATACTTACCCGATAGTCCCGGTTTTATAGTGCCAAAACTCACCACTCCGCTATTGCTTTCTGCCGGTGCCGGCATTATCGTACTGTTCTTAACGGCATATACTCTTTATCTTGCTGATTCTTTCACTTCCACGGATAAGGAAGTTGAATCATTGATGCAGTCTCAAATGAATACAATTCTGATATCCGTGAATCAGTTTACTGAGGATGTTGTCACAAATGTATATACAAGAGTCAATTTAATTGCAGTAACACAAAAGAACCCAGAAACTCTTTATCATCATATGCAAAAAATTATAAAGGAATCAGGATATATACGGGATATCCTTTGGAGTCCGCTTCCCTTTGATAAAATTGCCGGATTGCAGGGCCCGGAATACGCCGCAATCCTCCCCGGTATGAAATTCTCCGATGATAATATTGCCCCTCTCAAAAAACTGTATGAATATGCAGAAACAGGGTATCTCAAGATTGAAAATACGGTGATCTCAAAAGACAGTGCTGCATGGTTCTTCTTGTTGGAAAATGATTTAGGCGGGTATACTCTCTGGTATCTGAGCGTTAATCCGGAGCAATTTGCTACTGCATATATTAACAATAAGCTGAAAGATTTAGCTGCCGACCAATATGAAATTTCACTGGTGCATCCAAAGTTTGGTGCTTTGTTATCCGGCAATCACGCGGCAGACACTCTCCACAAATTGAGCGGTCCTTTCAGGATGCTCTCCGGCTATGAATTTATTATCTCCCCTTCGGGCAAGACACTTGCCTCCGCAATCAGTGAGCGCAGCAGGTTTAATCTTTACCTCATGATTGCAGTGAATCTTATGCTGGTTGCCGGAATTTTTGTTTTCTGGTATATTCTGAAACGAGAAATGAAGCTGGCGCAGCTAAAAACGGATTTTGTTGCAAATGTATCGCACGAGCTCCGGACACCTCTTTCCCTCATCTCAATGTTTTCCGAATCTTTGCTGCTCGGCAGGGTTAAAAATGAAGCTAAACAGAAGGAATATTTTTCCATTATACAAAGCGAAACAGGCCGGTTGAGCGGATTGGTTAACCGCATCTTAAACTTCAGCCAACTGGATGCCGGCAGAAAAAAGTTTGTTATGGAGGAATTTGATTTAACGGAAATGCTCCAAAAGGTATATCATACATACGAATATCATCTTGCCCAAAAAGGTTTCACCTCTAGTCTTCAGATTCCTGATGAGGAGATGCTGGTACATGCCGATAAATCCGCTATTGAGGAAGTTTGTATAAATCTTATTGATAATGCAATGAAATACAGCGCGGAAATTAAAGAGGTAAAGCTGAGTGCAGAAATTAAAGAAGAATATGCAGTTTTTTCTATCACCGATAAGGGAGTGGGGATAAGCAGCGAAGATCAGAAACATATCTTTGATAAGTTTTTCCGTGCTGGCAGCTCATTGATTCATACAACAAAGGGAACCGGGCTTGGGCTGTCTATTGTAAAACAAATTATTGATGTACATCAGGGGAAAGTGGAAGTAATCAGTCTGCCGGGAAAAGGGAGTACCTTCAGTGTATGGCTGCCGCTGAACACGGTAAAATAAAAAAGGCCTTCCATATCCTGAAAGGCCCTTGAGAAAATAATATTTCTTCTTACTTAAGCAGTGTGAGCTTTTTGGTCTCCTTAAAACTGCCTGACTGAAGTGTATAGAAATAGATACCTGAGCTTAATCCTGATGCATCAAACTGTACATCATAAGATCCTGCCTTCATTTCAGCATTAACTAAAGAAGCAACTTCACGGCCGGTAAAATCATATACCTTAAGAGAAACAAATCCGTCAAATTTTACAGCATAAGAAATGGTAGTAGAAGGGTTGAACGGATTAGGATAGTTCTGACCGAGTGCATATTTTTCCGGGGTAGTAACATCAACTTCAATTTCATCAGAGTATGCATACTGTCCGTCGAAATCGAGCTGTTTGATTCTGTATATATAAGAACCGGCAGCAACTTCTTCGTCATTAAAGGTATAGTTTTTAACTTCAAGTGATGTGCCTGCACCGGTGATGAACCCGCGGGTGACAAACTGACCGTCTTTTTGTTTTCTTTCAACTTCAAAGCCGCGGTTGTTTTTTTCGGTAGCGGTTGTCCATTCAATCTTTACGGTGTTGCCGCTAACTGAAGAACCGAGTGCGGTAAATTCAACCGGCAGAGGCAGGCCGTTCCATTTTAAGATTGTACCTGTATTACCAACTGCCCAAACCATACCGTTAAACTCACCCACGCCGTACAAAGTCTGGGTGTTAGCAGCAGCAGTTAAAGTTGACCATGAAGCACCACCGTCATAGGAAATCCAGGAAGCGCCGGTATTACCTACAGCAACATAGCGGGAAGTACCTTTCAGGTTAACAACAAAGCGCATAACAGCACCCGTTACCACAGTATTAACCCAAGTAGCACCGCCGTCGGTTGTACGGGCTGTTGTACCATCCAAACTTACCATAACACCGCGTTGTTCATTTTCAAAGGCAACATAATTGGATCCGGAAGTACCGGTGGCATTGGTAATTGAAGCTACAGACCAGTTCAAACCTTTATTGGTTGAGCGATAGATTCGGTTTGGAGTTCCGGCAGCACCGGAATAGGCACTAAACCAAACGCTGTTACCTGCAATAGCCATAGAACCCGCAGCTCCATACTCACCATTTGCGCTGTCAGCACCCGGAAAGTTAGCACGGGGCACTCTTGTCCAGGTTGTACCGCCGTTGGTTGTTGTAAGGAGTTCCCAATTCGTAGAAGGATAAGGATCAGGGTCTCCGTAATAAACACCATCGTTGGCGTTGAAAAATTTTATACCATCACCAAAGCTTGTTGGGTTATTGTATTGTGAAACCCATGTTGCCCCGGCATTAGTGGTTTTCCAGATTGATACGTCAGCCGATCCGCCAACAGTACCGGTTACCCAGGCAGTATTAGCATCAATGGCTTCAAGACCATAATTGATAGCTGTAGAAAGTGTTACAGTATTGGTCCAGGTTGTACCGCCGTCGGTAGTTCTATAGACCTTACCAGCGTTACCGGCTGCCCACACAACTGTGGCACTGACAGGGTCAATGATACGGATTCTGTCTGTAGATCCGCTGGTTTGGGTGACCCATTGTGCAAAATTTGAGGAAACAAAAAGGGAGAGAAAGAGGAAAAGTAACCGTGTTCGCATAAACGCTCCATAAAGTTGATTAAGTTAAGTTATTTTAACGGAAGACAGAGAAACTTAACTCTTTTATAAATCAAAATCAAAATAAATAATTTTATAATAATGTTAATTGAGGGTGAGTTCTACGGCGTAAAACAGACAATTTTCCCATCCATATTGGAAACCACCCAATGGTTGCCGTTTATATTAGAAGGAGTATGTGCTCGTGCTGTGCCGAGGAACAACAGCGGAATATATGGGCCTGCGGGATTCACCTTCCATACCATACCGGGCTTGCCGGTTACAAGGGCTGCACCATTATGTTCCGGAATTTCAACGGGCATGGTATCCAGTCCGAATCCGATTTCTGATACATACTTTTGTTTGCCTGTGGCTGGTTCAACCGCATATACTTTATCCTGGATGGATTTAATATATAAGGTATTGTTATCAGGGGAGAGACCGATGGATTCCCATGCATTAAAATTATTTTTCCTCCAGTTTGTTTTGCCGAGCAGCAAATCAATAGAAGACACATATTTATCCGGTGCAGATATATATACTGATTTGCCGTCGGATACAGGAATGGCAGCAGCGGGGGAATAATAAAAATTCTGGTTTTCCGTCCATGACCAGTTTAATATACCGGAACGTGCATCAACACAATAGAGATAATTATCCCAACTGCCATAAACCAGGCGGTTGTTAATATACAGCGGTTTGGTTTCAATCATGCCTTTGGCGGAAGTGTTTTCCCAAATAAGGTTGAGGAAAAATATATCATAGTTATATAAACTTCCGTCAGAACAGCCGAAAACAACACCATAGGTTTTTTCCCCCTGGTACTCTGTGTTAATAATGGTAAGCTGGGATGTAATCCGTTTATCGGTGCCTAATGACTGAATGATTTTACCGGTATTTGCGTCATATGTAATCAACTCTCCTTCAATTGTACCAACAATAAGAATATCAGACTGAGCTGCCGGTTTGGAAACTACTGTGCCAAATGCAGTATTCTGCCATAAAACTTTTCCTTCTGCAGATAAACACCGGATGGTGCCGTCATAAAATGCCGCGTATATTTTATTATTATAAACAAGCAAAGGTGCAGACAGGGTAGACTTAAAATCTTTTTCCCAAATAATTTTTGCGTCATAGGATTTTGTCTGGACAGAATCTATATATGTTAAAACAGAGTCAGCAGATTTATATACGGTGCCCCACTGCGCAAGGACTGTATCTGAATTACTTTCAAAAAAGAGGACGGAATCGGGATAGTTTTCCGCAATGGTATATCCCCATTTCTTACCTTTGCTTAGTGTGGATCTGCCCATCACTCCGGGGATGGATTGAATTTTTTTCATCCGGTTCGCATGACCATGACCCCAGAGAAACAGCCGGATATTTTTCTTCTTCAAAATATTGGTAACCTTAAACCAGTTATCAACATCTCCATCAAGGGGATGATGTGTGTAAAAATATATTTCTTCTGTTCCCACATGATGAGTCAGGATGGAGTCCAGCCAGTGTAAATCTTCCGGTATCACATGACCACCCCCGCCCCGCCAGTAGACACCCGTATTAAGGCCGATGTGTGCTGTTTTTTTGTGTACAAAGAAAAACTTGTTATCACCCCACAAAGCAGGAAAAATCGTGTTTCCACTTTCGCTCCATTTTGTATCATGATTTCCGGGAATTATGTAATAGGGGATGTTCAGATTGTCCAATAGTTCTTTAGCTTTTCTGAGCTCTTCATCACGTCCCTTTTCGGCGATATCACCGGTAGCCACCACAAAGTCCAGATCCTTCCGGAAGTTAATATCCTGAACACAGTGAAGCAGATCCTGTTCCGCATCAGGTGACCCGATGTGGATATCGGAAAGCCAGGCAAACTTATAAGATTGGGTAAAAGCAGTGGATGATACAACAAACAGCAGGAAAATGGTAGAAAATTTCATAGAACCGGATAAATATTTAATCATAGTCCTAAAAATAGGGAAAATGAGGGGGAAAGACAGGTTTAAAATAAAAAAGGCTTCGTCATTTTTCCACTCGTCTCCCGGCAATGGAGATGGATTGTGATCGAAGCCAAATAGAGAGGGTGCTCTACACTCTATTATACGGAAACACCTGAGATACCGGATTTAAAAGATTTAAAGAATTTTAAGTTTTTTTGGGGGGAGTGGTAACTTTATCCCCGCCCCAGCCGCTTGGGTAAGCGGCTGGGGGGAAAAGGGATGGGAAATTTATTCGAACTCTGAAAAGTCCAGAATCATAGGGGGCATTTGGTCTTTGGGGGAATCACTTTTCAGGTAATAGTCAAACCAGGCGAGTGTCCGCACTAAGTAATCTAAACGGGAAGTGTTTTTGCGGTTGCCGTGTCCTTCTCCGGGATACTGGACAAAGCGAACAGGCGCTTTGCTGTGCAGTTTAAGGGTTCTGTACAGTTCCACACTTTGCATAACCGGCACTCTGGGGTCGTCTTTGCCGTGGAGGATGAGAGTAGGGGTTTTACTCTGCTGAGAATATTTTACGGGACTGCGGTCCATATATAATTCAAAGTTTTCATATGGCCATATTCCCCAATGTACATGGTAATCTTCATAAGGGATATCAGTGGTATGCGCTTTTGATATTTGATTAGAAACACCGACAAACACTACGGAAGCTGCAAAATGTTCTGTGTGTTTTGTTGCGCCCCAGGCAGAAAAGTATCCGCCGTATGAGCCGCCGCCAATGCCTACTTTGCTTCTGTCAACCCATCCTTTTTTAACAAGGTAATCTATACCGTCAAGTACATCATCAAATTCCGGACCGGCTAAATCACCTCTGTCCGCTTTTGCATATGCAATACCTCTGCCTGCACTTGCTCTGTAGTTGGGAATAAAAACAAAATAATCTTTTGCAGCTGCAAACTGTCCCCAGGAGTTGTAGTTTGTAACCCAACCATTTGGAACGGATGACTCCGGTCCTCCGTGGATGGTGCAGATAAGGGGATATTTATTTCCTTCCTTAAAGTTAAGGGGATATATAAGCGTGCCTTCAATACGCAGACCGTCGCGGGCATTATATACGATGCGTTCCTGTTTTGCAAGTTTAACATCGTCGAGCCACTGGTTCAGGCGGGAAAGTTTACCCAATTCTTTTGTTGCCGCATTAAACCAGAAAAGTTCCGCTGGGTGTTCCTTTGTTGAGCCGGCGAATGTTACAAGTTTTCCGGATATTGAAAAATCCTGGAATACGGCATTTCCGCCCCGGAGCAATAATTCCGATTTATCACTGCCGATTTTTACGCTGCGGAGCGTTATATCCACGCTTTCATCTGAGTTATATATAACAGTGTTTGCATCCAGCCATGCACAAGATTTTACTGAACCCTCAAAAGTTAATGTATAGTTTTTTAACTCGCTCAGTTTTTTGATTTCTGAAACATTGGTGATAAAGAGTGAGCCGCTGACCGGATCCTGTATATCCGAGCCCGCGACAAAAGCAAGGTGTTTGCTGTCCGGTGACCAGGAGATTTTTGTAATCTTACCGAGATCATCAACTATTTTTTTCGCATTGCCTGTTGCAATATCAATAATGAACACCCGCTTTAACATATAGGAGTCATCAACCAGATTTTTTGGTGCTATGAGTGCAGCAACAGATTTACCATCCGGGCTGATCTCAAAATCAAAAACAGAGATATTATTAGTCAGTTTGCGGCTTTCCTTGGTTGATATATTATATACAAAAAGGGTTACATCATCATAGGTTTCTTCGTAAAACTCTGCATCAAAACCTTTTTTCTTAAGCTCTTTTAATTCGGGGAATCTGTCAGTTTCGGAAACATACAGCAGTGATTTGCCGTCCGGGGTGAATTGATATTGCGAAAATGATACGCTTATATCGGTCAGCGGAGCTGCCTCACCGCCTTCGGGTGAAATGGTATATACCTGGCTCTGCGGATGTTTATCTAATTTTGCCTTAAAAGCTATGGATTTGCTGTCGGGGGTCCAGCTCAGCTGTCCGATGGAGACTTTACCCTGGAGCAGCGGTTTAGACCGCTTAGAGCTAAAATCATACACGAACAATTCCCGGAAATCGCTGCCGACGCCGTCAGAAATTTTTCTCGGGACTGAAACCGTATATGCAATAAATTTTCCGTCAGGGGAAAGCACGCTTTCGCCTGCCTGGCGGATCTTAAAAATATCCTTGGGGGATAATCCCGTCTGCTGAGCTGAAAGACTGCTCAGGGAAACAAGATAGAGTAGGATGAAAAATAAACCTGTTCTTTTTAGCACAATTTTCCTTTCGTTTTTTATTCAATATACAAAAAAGGGGGTAAAATTTAGAGACCTGCAAAAGTGACTTGCCTGATTGGTGCTGATTTAAAATAAAAAAGGCGGCCGCGGGGCCGCCTTTTTAGTAATGGCAGGTGCCGTATTACTTCAATAATACCATTTTTTTAACAGATTTGAATGATTTTGCACCATTCAAGGCCTGTGCTTCAATAGTATAGAAATAAATACCGGTTGCTTTGCCTGCACCGTTAAATGCCAGTTCATGATATCCAGCAGTAAGGTTTCCGTTAAAGAGAACTTCAACTCTCTCACCGGTTACATTATAGATGGAAACAGAAACTTTGCTTTCAAATGGGAGAGCAAATTTTACGTTTGTGGACGGGTTGAACGGGTTCGGATAGTTCTGATACAGTGCATATTCTTTCGGCATGAAGTCAACTTCATTGCTTACGATATTGCTGTATGTGAAGCTTCCGTCCAAGTCAATCTGTTTCAAACGGTAGGAAACGGTACCTGTAAAAGGTCTTGCAGAGAAATCATCAACAAATGAATATGATGAAATCTGCTGAGTAGTACCTTTACCTGCAACAAATCCTGCAGAAACCCATTCATTGTTCAGTTTTCTTTCAACCTCAAAACCACGGTTATTGGTTTCGGTTGCTGTGCTCCAGGAGAGGGTAATCTTCTGGTCAGCTACGGAGCTGCTGAAAGAGGTGAGTTCAACAGGAATTGAACCTGTATATAAACAGAAATCGCTGAATGAATTCAAGCTGGATGAGGCAACGGTGTGCATATTGGTATTCAGGAAGGTTGAATCAACCGGAACCCAAATGTTGCCATTTTTCTTACCAAGTTTCATGAGGTTTTCTTCCAGCATACCGAGAGAGTTAGGATTATACCAGAATTTAATTCTGTATGTAAATCCTGACCCGCCTGTTGCTGTAGCTCTCCAGAATGATTTACCTGTGATCAATCCCGGTGCGTTTGCATCAGGACTCATTCCAGAGAAGTTAGATAGCTCCACGCTTGTAGGAACTGTACCTGCGGAACCCCACATGATTTCAGCAACTTTGCGTCCGCCTGACCAGAATACCTGTGTTCCGTTAAGAGCAGGTGCAACGTCAGGTGTAGCAGGAACCGGATTAACACCGTTAGCAGGAGTATATTCAAATGCTCCGATATCGGTTGGTCCTGCAGCAATAGTGGTTGAACGCGGGTTACCAAGGAAGTCAATATTAACACCCGGTATCGGGAGACCGCCGCCGTTATTGTTCCATGATGCAGCTGAAGTAAGAACCGGAGCTGCATTAACAGAATCCGTTGCAGCCGGATCAGCCGAAATGCTCCAGTGATCATGCCCCATGAATGATGTAAAGTCACTTAAGGTCAGATAAGTGATTCCGGCAATGATAGCAGTTTTACCGGTTGCCTGTGGTGTCCAGTAATTGTTATTGCTAAACATTACGGTTGTCTGGAGTGGTGCTGAACTGTTTACAGCGTATGTATGACCAATTGGAGCACTCAGGTTAAGACTGTTAGACAGTACATTATTGAAAATGTTTACAGAAGAAATATTTACGCCATTAAATCCGATTGCAGTTGTTACTGCCGCCAGAGCTGTATTATCAATAAAGTTTGCCATGTGTATCGTGTTATAGCCGATGTTATAACCGCCGCCCTGTGTCATATAAATTCCAACCGGGATGAAGGCGATAGTAGCATCTGTTCCATAACCAATGTCGGTAATAACATTGTTAAGAACATTTATGTTTGAAGTACCGCTTGCGTTAGAAAGACGGATACCTCGTGCGCCATATCCTGCTGCTCCTACACCATAAGATTTTATGTTCGTAATGAAATTGTTGGCAATCCAGCCGTTGTTGGAGCCGATTCCGCTTGCAACAGAACCAACGATAATGCCATCAGGAGTAGCACTTAATGATTTAATAATACCACTGATTTTATTGCCAACTATTTCATAGTTTGGTGAAGAAACCATGCCAATACCGTAGGTGTTAATACTGTCAGCCCGGGTTGTAGTCGGATCAAAACCAAACCCAATCTCATTGTTCATGATTTTAAGATTGAGTGAGTTGCTCTGACCCTGAATACCAATTGCTGTTCTTGCAGGGTTACAGTTTTCAACTAATCCGTTTCTTGAATCACTAAAGATAATACCATAACCAGCCGTGCCGTTGAGACATCTGGTTCGTATATTTTTAACAATTACATCTTCGGCAGATGATACGAAAAGCACACCAGCGTTTGCGCCTGCGCCGATATTTTGTATTAACATATTTCTGCTTGTTCCGCCATTAGTATTGGAACCATCAATGGTGACAAAAGGAGAGGCGATAATCAATCCGACACTGGTAAGATTGAATGAGATTGTATCAGTCATTCCGGATGCCGGTTTAAAGGTGACTCTGTTAGTCGAGGTCGGTTTGTTGGCAGAAGTTATCTGGACTACAAGCTGTGCAGCAACATCATACCTGGAATCCGTAAGAAGGAATCTGGTTGGTCCGGATACTCCGCGTAAATTAAGATCCGCAACCGCTGCAGGAAGTGTTGCATATATACCTTCTGTTGAAAGCGGGCCGTTGTATTCCTGACCGTTTTCAAATATAACAGGCACATCTTCAACTACTTCTCTTAGTTCGGTTTTACCGGGTACCGGATTTGGCGTTAAGAAAGTTAACTCAGATTCTTTCTTTTCAGCAGAAACTGCGTCTTCAACAATGTCGAATGCTTTAAGAATTGTTCTTCTTACGAAACGAGTCTGCAGGTTTTTGCCCGTTGCTCTGTTAAAATCAGCAAGGCCTACGGTATAATCACCTGACATTGCAATTGCAGAAACTATATACGATGCAGGGGTTCCTGGAGCATTTTGACCCGGAGGATTCACACCTGAACCGCCCCATGGGCTTGTTGCAGAATTGCCGGGAACATCCTGAGCAGCAAAATAATACTGGATTGTATCACTGGCTGAGACTGACCCGCCGCCAACATTTGCATAGTTGATAGTAAATGTAAATGAACTGCCGTTTATTACCGGGTTATCATCAAATGCCCAGGCAGCATCAGAACGTTTTTTATAATATAATCTTGGTTTGCCTGTGCCGGTAGCAAGTCCGCTTCTGTCGGTAATCATTGCGGTTATAGTTCTTGAAGTGACCCCTGTGCCGCTTCCCAATAACAAGTCATAAACCATAGAAGGAGCGGATACATCCTGAGTTGTGCCGGCAAATTCATATGCACCCATATCAGGAGTGAGGGCATTTCTGGTAGCGCCGGTGATGTCTTTTGTTACACCTTCTACAGGATAACCACCGCTTTCAATTGGTGTCGGTGTAGAGGTGGAAAGGGTAAAGTCATAAGGTGGAACTGCACTGGTGAACGGAGCGACACCTGTTACAGAACTTTGATCCTTTGGTCCGATGGCTGTCCAGTATTTATACAAGGAATCATAAGCATTTGCACCGTCGTAAACTAAAGGACGGAGCGCTGCCGGCGAACCCGCATAGTAGAAGTTTCCGTTGCTCATGCTTGATATTCTTGACAGGTTAGCGGCAGATGTTGCATAGAGCGCTGCAGCTCTTCCTGTACCGGCAGTACCCTGTGAAGCTACGTTCACAAAGATATTGTTCCGCAAGGTCAAGCTTGAGGTTGAAAAGTTTGACCAGGTAATAGCTGCGGAGGTTAGTGAAGCTGCTCCGGCAGCTGCACCAAGTGAGTCAATATATACAGTGTTATAAGCAACGTCAGCATTTACTATACCTGAACCTGCCTGTATATCCATACCTCTGATACCCGGCACAGAGGTATTTCTGGGAGCACGGAGATCAAAGATGAGGTTATTATATATCTTTACCGTAACAGGGATAGAACCTGCTGCCTGACCCGTGTTGGAGAGCAGGCCAACCGCGCGGGTTGTTGTGCTGCCGTTTGAATAAATATCATAAATTTTACAGTTTTCAACGGTAAAAGTTGAACCACCCTCCATTAGATTGTTTTCAATTCCTACGGCCTGACCGGAGGTTACACCTGTACCTTGGTTTTCAATATTCCATATATTAACATTTCTGATAACTAAATTACCCGACATAAAGTCTGCGCTGGAGGCAGGGTTCAACCTGATTCCATATACACCATTAGTTGCCATGGCAATACTAGCTGTAATATCAAATATATCAGTGTTTTCGATTGTCAGGTTGCGTTGTGCGTTTGCTTCAATACAGCGGACGTCACTGGCAGAACCGCCGTTTATATTAACATTTTTGAACACACTTCTTCCGGAGACACCGGTGATCTTGTTGCCTCTGTCAGGATTCATTTGACCATAGAAGCCGTACATAAAAATACCGGCCCGCCAGAAATCTTCTACCGTTATATCCTGAAAGGTGTTATAACTGTTAGCAGCGGAGGTATCGGTGGTCAACCCTACGGTGCCAAGGCGGATACCCATTGCTCCGGTTAAGCCCGTTGCAAGCCCGGAGAATGCATTCATATCAATTGAAGTATTCTTAACAGTGTTAAACCTTGAACCCCAGAACATAGCACCAGCCGGTGTGCTGATAACTGCGTTTGTCATCAGGATGCCGACTTCATATTTTTTTATTGCCGTTGTCATGGTTTCGTTAGCAATAAGTTTCAGCCCGTCAATAGTGGTGTATTGTGTACCGTCAAAACGGACAATTGCATCACCTAATATTGCAGACGGCGCAGTTGTTGTCTGACTGCCGTGTGCAGGGGAAAGAATAACATCACCGCTTTCATTTTTAACAGTGATAGTATTTACGGCTGATGTACCTTTAACATTAATCAAGTGAAATACATCATCATACGTACCCGGACGGATATTAAGAGTAACCGCACCTGAAACTCCGTTCAGGTTTAATGCCATGGCTGCTTCGCTCAAACTTGCAAAGGAGGGAGCGGTGCCGCCAACAGTATATATACCTGACATAGGTATGGATGTATGCGGAGCAAATGTAAGCGTGGTTCCTGCATCAGGAGCAACGGAAACACCATTGAATTCACCGCCCATAGTCTGCTGGCAGACAACCGAACCGGCATTACCAACAAAGTTAAGTGAAATATGAAGACCGGTTCCTAAATTTGTACCGGACAGGACTGAAGCATCGTTTAAACCAACTGAGGCAGAATTCGTTGTGGCTACGGTACCAAAGGTTCCGTATTTAAAAACGATGGTACCATTTTCCCATAACTCAACCATAAATACAGCATTTGCTGTTGCATTCGTTGAGGGCCATTTCATTGCTTTGTATTCAATTTTCATGACGCGGTTAGGTGCAGAACCTTCGTTGGTATATACAACCTGATTTAAGGAGTCTGCAATTGCCAAATCGTCCCAAAGCGGGGCAATGATTTGTCTTAAAGTTCCTTTAAGAGCATTCGTTGCTGTTGTGGTTGTGGTTCCCTGACCCAAACGTATATAGCCGTCTGCGGAAACCTGAAGTGAATCAAACGTGACACCTCCATAGTTGAAGGAGAATCCGATTGGTGTGGCTGCTGAGTACGCAGTTCCTACTACGGTATTTACCCAGGTAAAAGTACTGTATGTACTTAATCCGGAATACGCAGATGAACTTTGCGTCATTTTGTATTTTAACTGAGGGAACAATGTTCCTGTTAATACAAAAGCCAGCAGGAAAAGAATCTGAATCGATTTTTTCATAGTGTTCTTTCGTGAATTAATGAAATAAGTGAATTGAAAAAAGGTACAGCCGCACCATCGGCGCCAGTAAGAAGAAGAAGATCAGAATACTGAGAGATTGTAAAAATCCCGGCTGTCATAATACTCGTATTAAGTTAATAGAAGGGGGCAGGCCGGTAAAGTAGTTCACACACAGGTCCTGTCCGGTTTCCTAATATTGCCGGGAAACGGTGAGAAACATAGGTTAAATCAAGTTAATAACCAAAGGAATTCCGCACAAAAAATGAGTAAAGTAAACGGGTAATAGAGGCGTGATATATAGGTGTTTTTACATAAAAACCGGCAGAAAGAAAGGGGGTAAAACCGAAAAAAAAGCCGCCTTTTCAGGGGCGGCTTTTAAGGAAAATCAGAAAATTATTTCACAAGCATCATCTTACCCGTGAGCCGTCCGGCGGGGGTAATCAGGTGGTAAAAATATATACCGCTGCTTAACTCGCCCGCATCAAAAGTTTGACTGTGGCGGCCGGAGGATTTTGTTCCGTCAAAGAGTAATGCAACTTCCTGACCGAGTGAGTTAGTAACGCTGATTTTTATTGCCGTTTCAGCCGGCAGTGCATAAGTAAACTGCGTTGAAGGATTAAAAGGATTAGGGTAATTGGCTGAAAGTGTAAAATCCTTTATGCCAAAGTCACCATCTTTCACGTCAACTGTCGGCTCTTCAAACTTAAATTTGAAGACCTTGCCGGAACCTCCGTCGGTCACGTAGGCAGTCAGAGCATCGGGAGAAAGAGCAACATCGGATGGTCCGCGCATCGGGGCACCTTCCGCATTCGGGTTATTCGGGTCAAACTGTGAAGGGAGCTCGTACATATTCTGGGCAAAATTTATTATTACAGAATATGCTTTTACCCAGCGTTTCGTAGAGTCTGTACCGGCAACCCAAAGCAGTCCGTTTTTATCAACAGTTATACCGTAAGGGATTGCTTTGTCAAATGTTAAATCTCCGGCTGCATCGGAAATTCTGGTTCCCGAATATGAACCGGGATTTAATTGGTCGCCGCCGGTCCAGGAAGCAATTCCACCTGTTACCTGAGTGGTGGAAAGTGAATTTCTCGAAGTATAAAATGGTGTTTCAGGTAATGCATAATTTGCGCCCGGAATGGTGGCGACATCACGGATAACATCTAAACCGCCCGAATGAGGTCCGCCCGGTTCCAGCGGGGGAGTGGTTGTTGATACCCAGGAGCCGCGGGCAGGAGTGGTAAAGGTTGCATTAAAATTATAAAAACGAATGGAGGTACCGAAGGGGATGCCCGTCATGAGTATGGTATCTCTGGTAACAGCAAGTCCGTTTATATATGTTCCGTACCCGGCGCCGGTTAAGCCAAATCCAAATTTTTCAACTCTTGTTGTATCTGCATTCGGATAAAAGTATTGGGCAGCAACGGTGTTTGGTGCCGTTCTCTGGTAAGGAATATTTGAATTAATAAAAAGACTTGTACCAATGGCAGCTATTCCCCGGATAGCACCGATGTTCCCCTGCAGGGTATCGGAATCTCCGTTTAAGTCAAAATCTATAAGTTTTTTAAGAACTGTATCACCTGAATCTGCATAAAAAATTGCGTTATGTGCTTTTCCGCTTGTGACTTTTGAGGATGCCACATAAAGTCTTCCGTTTGCATCGGTTGTAGCAAGGTATGGCTGCACCAAAGTATCATTAGCAGGGAATTTAATTTCCCCTTTATATTTCCACTCTGCTTGTCCAAAGGCAGCTACCGTAAGTGTTAATAGTATAAAAAGTAGTTGCTTTTTCATCTCTTCCTCCGATTAAACATAAAATTAATTGTTACTCCCAAGTTAAATAAAAATAGGGAAAGAAAGTTCCGGGTGTTGTGCACACCCGGAAAAATATCAGGCAGAATATTTAGAAAAAATAACCGTTGTATTATGCCCGCCGAACCCGAAAGCATTACTCATGGCATAGTTTACAGTTCTTTTCTGCGGGGTATTAAAGGTATAATTAAGATCACACTCCGGATCCGGATTAACGAAGTTAATGGTCGGGGGGATGGTGTCATTCTTTATAGCCAAAATGGAAGCAATTGCTTCAACCGCACCGGCAGCACCCAGCAAATGGCCTGTCATACTTTTTGTTGAAGAGGCATTGAGCTTATATGCATGTTCACCAAAGACATTTTTGATGGATTT
>CAYYJL010000005.1:0-17473 GCA_964472245.1 uncultured Ignavibacteriaceae bacterium
GGTTGAAGAAAATGGAATCTTAAACATATATAAGGAGAAAACAATTGAACACCATCGGATATTTTGAGATACAATCATCACAGCCGGAACGGGAGGCGGAGTTTTACTCGAAGGTTTTCGGGTGGAAGTTTTATAGGGAGGAAAATCTGCCGGTTGAGTATTACAGAATAGTGACGAACACAATAAACGGCGGTTTGTTAAAGAGGCCTGCGGCGCTGCCTCCGCGTGAGTGCGGTACCAATGCATTTGTTAATTCCGTTGAGGTGCAGGATTTTGATGCAATTGCAGAATTGATACTTAGCAACGGCGGAATTGTTGCACTGCCAAAGTTTGCCATACCGGGAAAATGCTGGCAGGGATATTTTTTGGATCAGGATAATAACACATTCGGGATTTTTGAAGTAGATGCAGCAGCAGTGTGAAATGTGTATTTCCTAAAGCATTCTTAAAAAAAATACACTAAACAAAGAATTTAATTTTGCTGACGAGAAAATTAACAGTAACTTAACAAAGTCAGTTTTACTGACCTTGAGGTTCCGATCCGTTATTAACCAACTAATAATTAAGGAGTCCTATGAAAAAACCCTTACTGTTCTTCTCTCTTCTTCTTACCATTCTTTTCTTCTCAAATTTTTTCATATTTCCCCAGGGCGTTACAACATCATCCTTAAATGGAATTGTTAAAGATGCAGATGGGGCACCCATGCCTAATGCAAATGTTATCGCGCATCATGTTCCCACGGGCACACAATACGGCGCTTCAACACGAACCAACGGGCAGTATAATATTCAGAATATGAAAGTAGGAGGACCATACACCATAACTGTTTCTTTTGTGGGGTATAAAAAGGAAATGGTGGAAAATGTTTATCTCAATCTTGGGCAGCAAGAGCGGATAGATTTTGTTCTGAAAGTAGAAACCGTAACCGGCGGCGAAGTTGTTGTAACCGGTGAAAGAGGGGACATCATTAACAGTAACCGCACTGGGGCGGAAACTACCATTAATCCCGATGATGTAAAAATGTTACCAACCGTTAAGCGCAGCACCAGGGATTTAACCCGCCTGGATCCGCGGAGCGATGGTAATTACAGCTTTGGCGGAAAAAACTGGTTATATAATAATATTTCTCTGGATGGCTCATATTTCAATAATTCATTTGGTCTTGATGATCCTGCCCCCGGCGGACAGGCAAATGCAGAACCGGTTCCGTTTGACGCGGTAGAACAGGTTCAGGTATCAGTTGCGCCGTTTGACGTGCGTGAAGGCGGTTTCACCGGAGCCGGTATTAATACTGTAACCAAGAGCGGTACTAATCATTATACGGCATCTGTTTACAGCTTTTCAAGAAATGAATCTTTTGTAGGCAATGAAGTAAGCGGCCAGCAGATTGTTGCCAACCCGGATTTGTTTTATAATCAGTCCGGCTTCAGTGCAAGCGGTCCTCTTATTAAAAATGAATTGTTCCTTTTTATTAACGGTGAAATTGAACGGCGGGAAGACCCGGGTTCAAACTTTGCCGCTTCCAGAGGAACAACTGGGTTGGGAATATCCCGCGTGAGTGCAACAACGATGGATCTCATCAGTGCCCGCATGAAGCAGGTATATGGGTATGATCCGGGTCCATACGAAAACTACACACACTTTACGGAGAATGAAAAATTCCTGATGAAGTTAGACTGGAATATCAATGACTTTAACAATCTGAGTTTCCGGTACAGCAGATTAGATGCACGGCGGGATTTACCTCCGCATCCGTTTGTATTAAGTTCCGGAGGCAGAGGCCCGAACAACAACAGTCTTCCGTTCAGAAATTCAGGTTACAGAATCAACAACCGTCTGAATTCATTCGCAGCTGAATTGAATTCAAGAGGCAATAAGTATGCAAACAGATTTTTTGCAAGCTACAACAGATTCAGAGACAATCGTGATCCGTTCAGCGAACCATTCCCGACGATTGAAATTTTAGAGAACGGAGTTACCTATACAACAATAGGCCATGAACCATTTTCCATCCATAATATACTGGATCAGGATGTTATTCAGGTAACAAATAATTTCAGTTACTTTATGGATAATCATGTTATCACGGTTGGAGCAAATTTTGAGTATTTCAGTTTCTTCAACTCCTTTAATATATTCAGGCATGGCGTATTCTTCCTGCCCGATTTTCTTGATTTCATCGGAGGAGCAAGATTCAGTTCCCTGAATGATTTCTTCAACCGCACACATCCGGATTCCGCAAACAGAATTAACTTCCGCGGAATGATAGGAAGCGGCCCTTATAAAGGAGAGGAAATTGAAGTAGCCCAGCTTTCCTTCTATGCACAGGATGAATACCTGGCATCCTCAACATTCAATCTTACTTATGGAGTGCGTGTTGATATACCGATGTATATAACCGAGCCGGTTGATAATCCTTTTTCACGCGGATTGAATCTGCTGGATGAAAATGATAAAAAGGAAGTGGTTGATCAGAGCAAACTGCCGGGTGCACAATTAATGTTTTCACCGAGAGTAGGATTTAACTGGGATATACACGGAGACAAGACAGCACAGCTGCGAGGCGGAACCGGTATCTTCACCGGAAGACTTCCTTTTGTATGGATTGGTAACGTTATATCTAACCCCGGGCAAAATCCCAATCTGTATCCCATAGCAAGCAATCAGGTTAAAACTTCCGATGATGCAATTCTGCAGACTTCATTTGACCTGAATGCAATGGTTGAAGATTTTAAATGGCCTCAGGTCTGGACAACCAATCTGGCACTGGATCATAAACTGCCGGGCGGCTACTTTGGTACACTGGAGTTTATATACGGAAAAGATATCAACTCTATCTACGTGCGCAATGCGGATATAAGAACACCGGTCCGGTTTTTAGCTGACGGCAGACCGTTTTACGGCGGTGTTGACGGAAGCGGCAACAATCAGTTTGAGCTGAATCCGGATGGCGGCGCAGGCGCATATGTTATTGATAACTCTGACGAAGGATATAACTTCAGCGTGACAGCACAGCTGCGGAAGAAATTTGATATGGGCATCAATGCATTCTTGTCATATACATTCCTGGAAGCACAGAACCTTCTTAAGTCCACTGAAATTGCGAGTGTTTTATGGGCAGAAAATCCGGTACAGGGAGACCCGAATAAACCGGTACTGAGTCCGTCAGAATTCGGCAACAGGCACCGCTTTGTAACCGGCGCTACCTACCGCCACGAATGGAATAAAAACTATGCAACCAGTTTCGGACTTTTTGTGGAAGTGGCAGAAGGCAACCGGTTTGAAGGAGCAGGCGGAAACCGTTATTCATATACCTACTCAGGTGATGTGAACGGAGACGGCAGCACCGTTAATGACCTGATATATATCCCTAAGAATCAGGGAGATATTACTTTTGATACCTATGTTAACTCTGCAGGTGCTACCGTCACTGCACAGCAGCAATGGGATGCATTCAACAGTTTTATCGAGCAGGATGATTATCTGAAGGAAAACCGCGGAAAGATAGCAGAAAGATTCGGCGGGGTTAATCCGTGGTTCTCAAATATAGATCTGAAGATACTGCAGGATTTTGCAATATTCCTCGGTGAAAGCAAGCATACATTCCAACTGAGCATAGATATATTGAATGTTGCTAACCTGATAAACTCTGAATGGGGTGTCAGAAGCTTTGCAACTTCCTCTGCTACGGTTCCATTGCAGCTGACCCGTTTTGATGCAAACGGCAACCCTGTATTTAACTATAAAGCAAACGTTACAGAAACATTTACCGATGACCCGGGACTAAAATCCCGTTATCAGATACAGATGGGTCTGCGGTATATTTTTAACTGATTGATTTAACTTTCTTATCAGCCGGCGGTGCAAAAGTGCTGCCGGCTTTTTTTATAGGTTTTTGTATTTGTGATAGATTGATAAGGGACGAATTGGGGAGTGTAGTGTTCAATATATCTACAATGCAGTACGGGGAACTGCTGAAATCCGCACTATGCACAATTTATCAGGTTGAACCGGATTACCTTTTTACCATAAAATCAGACCCGGAGGGTGGAATTTTTACAAATATTGTTTTACATTAAAGTTGAGATGAAAAGTATTGCTTATGCACCCGGCTGTCAGAGGGTAATATGCTGAATTTCCGGTTAGCAGGGAGCAATGTGCTTTTTTCTATATATCGGGGAATTGTTCCATCCGGAGGGCATGCTGCAGGGGCCGGCAGAAAACCTCTTTCAAACCCGCCTCATCATGTGTGAGATTCTTTCTTTGCTTAAACAGATACATAGAGTGTCTGAATTTTTAACCCGGCAAAAAAAGGATATATATCATGCACAAATTGTTGTGGCTTTTACTGTTAACGTTTTCCTGGACATTCGGTCAGACCGGATGGCGCTCGATAGCTCCGGGACAAAATGTTCATTTTACGGACATATATTTTCATAATTCATCGGACGGCTATGCAGTCAGTCCGTATTTAACAACTTCAATATTAAAAACTACTGATTCCGGAGAAAACTGGAGTGTCCAGTCCATTGGCGGTAACTCTCCCGTTACCATAGATTTTTATAATTCATCATTCGGTTTTGCATCTGCGTATGGCTATCCCGGCTTTTCAACACAGGATGGAGGTGCAAACTGGGCGGTAAGGAATAGGTCTCTTACAGCATATGATTGCAGTATGGTTTCGAATTATACAGTTATTCTGGTGGGGTCATCAGGTAATGTTATGCGGTCAACTGATGGAGGTGTAAACTGGACCTACCCCTCGACGGGAAACAGTGTACAATATAATTCAGTTTGGTTTTATAATACAAGTTATGGCTGGGTTTGCGGAAACGATGGTGTGGTTTGCCGCTCTACAGATGGAGGCGTTAACTGGACAAGTTATAGTGTGACTCAAACAGCTCCCGCACTCCACGAAATGCAGTCTATATTTTTTATCAGTCAAACTGTTGGGTGGTGTGTTGGTGTATTTAGTTCCGGATATGCGCCGATATTTAAAACAACAGACGGCGGAACAACATGGGTAAAGAAAAGTCAATCGCTGACCACACAGCAATTAAACGGGGTATTTTTCAGTGATGCAAGCAACGGCTGGGCTGTAGGTAATGCAGGTGTTATTCTTCACACGACCGATGGCGGGGAGACGTGGGCAACACAGCAAAGCGGAACCTCTCAAAACCTGAATGAGGTATTTTTTACCAACAGCACCTATGGCTGGATAGTGGGGGATAACGGAGTTATACTAAGAACCACAGACGGGGGAATGCCGGTTGAACTTGTTTCGTTTACAGCAAATATAACAAACGGCATTGTGGAACTTAACTGGAATACAGCAACCGAGGTGAATAACTACGGTTTTGAGGTTGAACGGAAATCAGAGAATGCGGATTGGGTAACACTTGGCTTTGTTCCGGGAAACGGCAACTGCAACTCGGAGAGGTATTATAGCTTTACCGACAAGCTGCACGCGCATGGGGAATATATATACCGGCTGAGACAGATTGATACTGACGGAATGTATGAGTACAGTGATGAAGTCTCAGTACACATTGTACCGGAAGATTATCTGATCCGTGCGCAAAATTACCCTAATCCGTTTAATCCGGTAACCACGATTGAGTATTATTTGCCGGATGCAGGGCTTGTGGATATTACCGTGCTAAATGTTCTGGGTGGTAAAGTTAAAACACTTTTTAGCGGCATGAAGCAGGCGGGGCGACAGGAGGTAATATTCCGCGGAGATGAGCTGAGTGCGGGGGTATATATATGCCGGATTCAGTCCCGGCAGCAGATCTCATATATTAAGATGGTACTCAATAAATAAAAGCCGACGCACACAAAGGAGAGAACCGCTTGATTCTCTCCTTTGCTGCCTGCTTAATCGAAATAATACATATCAAAAGTACCGTTGCGGACTGTCCTGCTCTCATACTGCAAGAGTGTGCCGTTAAAACTTCTTATGTTAAACTGAAACATACCCTTCAGCTTTTTGTTGTGATTATCAACTTGTGTTATGGTAACCCAGCTGGGGCGGGTTGAATCAGCAAATTGATAGTTGGGCACATCGGTAGCAATTGATGAAGAAAAAGTTTTCTTGTAATCAATCTGGTATGTTCCGGGGCCGGAAAAATCTACAATTTCAATCTGCATCCGTTTATAATAACTCATAATACTTAATCGAATACGGCCGGAGCCCATACTTACTGCAGTGGCAGATAAAGAATTATGAACCATTAAGCTGCTGAAGGACAGTGAATCCATACTATATGAGGCGGATTGAACTGCCCCGGTCATAACGCTTGTGCCGACTGAAGTTTTACGGAAGGTAAGGGTATCAGCCATGCCTCTTAAAACAAGGGTGTTGTTTTCAAAGGAGTAATTATATGATTTTACTATAGATCCGGGAGGTGCCAAAACTCTGTAGGAAATCGTTCCTTCTTTGGCTTCTGTAATACCGAGGTAGTAGTAGTCTTCCTCCAATGGTTGAATCTTGCCGGTGGCAAGTTCAATACCCAAACCACGCATCGATTTATCTGCACGGATGGTAAACCCGGTCAGATAAAAATCAGAATATACACTGCCTGTGCGTGTTGTTTTAACAGCGTACCAGTCACCTACCAGACGGGGGTCAACCACTGCATTTGCATAGTCCGGCTCACTGCTGCTATCTGAACATGAAACAAGACAAAGAACCGGGAACAGCAGGAACAACAACCTGAAAAGAATACCACGCTTCATAAATTCTCCGCTGAAGATAAAAATAAATATTCCATTAGAACGCAGGGGAAACTTAGGAATTCCGCAGAAGAAAGTAAAGCAGAAATTGTTTGATGTAACGGTTGCAAAAAAACCTCCCAGACCGGGAAGAACGCCGATAATCCGTTAAAAGCGGAAACTGATTTTAAAAGGAGAGAACCGGAAGATTCTCTCCTTTTCTGATAACTTATTCAAAAAACGGGATTTGAAAAACGCCGAAGCGAAACTCGCGTGAAACAAATTGTATTTTTGAATGGTCAAACCATCTTGTATTTAAGCTGAAGGTGCCTTTTAACACTTTGTTGATATTGTCTGCTTCTTCTATGTTTACAAAGCCGGGATATGTTGAATCAGCTGCCTCAATATATAATACATCGCTGCCGGTTCGCTGGGTATACGTGTTGTGAAAATCAATCGGATAAAGTCCGGCTCCTGTGTATCCATCGATTACAATGGTCAATAAAAGCCAGGTACTTCTGAATCTGAACTGCACACGTCCGGGGCTTATGATAAGCGCTGTTGCAGACAATGAGGTATGAACCGGCAGACTGCTAATCCATACAGTATCCATTCTGTACAGGAACGATTGTATATTTTCTTCCATTACCTGAAACCCGGCAGAAGTTTTACGGTAAGTTACCGTGTCATAAATACCACGGAGTATAAGAGTATTATTTTCAAATGTATAATTATATATATTGTCGGTATTCCATGAACCGTCACGATATCTGTAATTAAATTCTCCGTCCTTTGCTTTTATTATACCAAGGTAGTGGTTTTCTGCCAATGGTTGAATCCTGCCGGTGGCAAGTTCGATACCCAAACCACGCATCGATTTATCTGCACGGATAGTGAATCCTTTAAGGTTAAAATCTGAATAAACTGCACCCTGGCGGGTTGTTTGAACGGAGTACCAGTCGCCAACCAAGCGGGGGTCAACCACAGCATTTGCATAGTCCGGCTCACTGCTGCTATCTGAACATGAAACAAGACAAAGAACCGGGAACAGCAGGAACAACAACCTGAAAAGAATACCACGCTTCATAAATTCTCCGCTGAAGATAAAAATAAATATTCCATTAGAACGCAGGAGAAACTTAGGAAATCCGTATCTGAAAGTAAAGTGTAATTTTTAACAACCGGATATTGATTAAGTGACCAAACAGTGCGGGAATGGGATGAAGCAGGATAAGAGAGTAACTGCGATATACAGTTTATTACTATTATTACGTTATGTACATGAAACTTTATTTCTTTACCGGAAAATGTATATATTTTCGGACAGAATTATTAAACCATCAGCAACTAATAGAAGGGCATGTTGTAAGGATGAAAAGAAAAAAACTAATCTCGGTCCCGGTTTGGACAGTGCTTGCGTTTGTGGTACTATTAAATAACGGTATGAGTGCCGGGGAAAATAATGCACGGATAAAAGTGTATCTGCTTGGCACCTTCCATTTTGGCCAGACAGACAGCAGCTATGATGTGCGGACTGAAGAACACCAAAAAAGCATCCTGGAACTGTGTGCGCTTATTGTTAAACAGAACCCGGCAAAAGTGTTTATTGAGAGAATGCCCGATTTTGAATATATAAACAACATGGATAGTTTGTACAAGGCATTCAAAACCGGAGATTCGCTGCTCCGCAGAAATGAAATATGGCAGGTGGCTTTCAGGGTGGCAAATTATCTTGGGCATGATTCAGTGTACAGCTGCGATCATCCCGGGCAATACGGTTATTATATGTCCCTGATTGAAGATTATGTAAATAAAAACGGGCAGCAGGGGAAACTTAATTATAAAGGTGCCGGTATGACGGCTCCGCTTACAGACATCATTAATCCCGATTCACTGAGGGACAGAGTATCTCTCCTGGAATATATAAGATGGCTAAACTCCCCGCAAGTTCAGAACAGCTCTCACGCTTCATATATAAATTACTATAATCAGCTGGGGAACACTAATGCGTATCATTATGATTCCACATATTTTTTGGGAGCAGAGTTAACCGCTGATTGGTACAGACGGAATATCATGATATATTCAAAAATGATAGCACAACTGAATTATAAAGAAAATGCAATTTTTCTGCTGATGGGCAATGACCATATACCTATTATACGGCATCTGTTTGAAAGCAATCCGTATTTTGAAGTTGTGCCTGCAAAAGAGTGGCTGGGGGAAAGTATGTTGTTCAAGGAAGAGTGATACGGAAGGATAATTTGATATACCGGCAGCACGCCAAATGCTGCCGGTATACATCAGTATATATTATTTTTTATCTGCGTTTTCATAATCATCAATTCTGGCTCTGATGATTTTAGCGCTTTCCTTAAGGAGGGATTTTTCTTTTACATTTAAGTTTATGGGGAGAACGCCCAGGTCACCGGCACCGCCGACTAAATGAGGAAGTGAGAGGGTAACGTTTTTTACTCCTTCAACATCTTCGTTTAATGTGCTGACGGTAAGGACGGCTCTGTTATCGCGGTTGATAACATCCACCAGTTTTGCAATAGCACCGCCGATACCGTAATAGGTGGAGCTTTTCCCTTCGATGATTTTATAAGCTGCGTTGCGGACGCCGTCATCAATTTCGCTTTTAACCTGATCGTTAAAAACAACACCGCGGTGTGCGGTAAAATCTTCAAGGGAAACACCGCCGATATCTATATTGGACCAGGTGAGCACTTCAGAATCACCATGCTCGCCGATAACATAGGCATGGATATTCTGCGGGTCAACCCCAACATGCTTGCCGAGCAAAGCACGGAAGCGCGCGGTATCCAGTGTTGTGCCGCTGCCAATAATGCGCTGAGGTTTAATGCCGAACTCACCCGCTATGCTGATACAGATGTGCGTGATGATGTCAACCGGATTAGTCGCTACCAGGAAAATAGGATTGGGATTAACCTTAACAACATTGGAAATAATTTCTTTAAGAATGGAAGCATTCCGTTCCATGAGCATTAATCTTGTTTCCCCGGGCTTTTGGTTTGCACCTGCTGCCAGGACAATGATTTTTGCATCTGCCAGATCTGAGTAACTGCCGGCATACACATTTGCAGCATGGACAAACGGAACCGCGTGCTGAATATCAGCAGCTTCCGCAACTGCTCTTTTGGGGTTTGCATCAATAAGGACTATATCACTGGCGGCTTTTCTCATCATAATTGCATAGGCAGAAGTAGCGCCAACCATACCGCTGCCGATAATACCAACTTTCATTTTATATCCGATTTATTTGGGGAAATTTTAATACACACAAGAAAGATTAAAATCTTTACAATGCAATATACAATGGTGCTGAAATTTTTTACTCCCATTCGGCGTAACCATGCAAAGGAAGGGTTAGAAAATTGTGGGGAAATTTTAAGGAATGGAACGGGCTGAATCCTTATGTAATGAGTGTAATCTTATAATGATGCAGATTACAAATAAATCAATTCGGCAGTTATCCGCTCCATGTAATGATAGAGCAGTTACAAAACAGAAGAAATATCAGGGCTGAGCTGTGGAAATTTTTGCTTATGTTTCAGCGGTTATAGCGGGGGTTGTGCTTGGTTTGCTTGGCGGCGGGGGCTCCATTCTGACCGTGCCTATATTGGTGTATTTGTTAGGTATCCCCGCTTATCAGGCAACGGGTT
The DNA here is from genome assembly GCA_964472245.1 of uncultured Ignavibacteriaceae bacterium. Taxonomy (GTDB): domain Bacteria; phylum Bacteroidota; class Ignavibacteria; order Ignavibacteriales; family Ignavibacteriaceae; genus H2-BAC3. Next base: position 10,402 of record CAYYJL010000005.1, read on the forward strand.
ATTCACTTTTTATTGTCGGATTAAGCAGTTTCATCGGGGCAATCGGTTATATGAAAAAGGGGGAGATTGATGTTAAAACAGCAGTATTGTTTTCCATACCATCCTTTATAGGAGTATTATTTTCCAGGAAACTTGTTTTACCGCTGTTGCCGGAAACTCTTTTCAGTATATCATCTTTTTCCGTTACCAGGGATGCTGTTATCATGCTGTTGTTTGCAGTACTGATGATAGCTGCTGCAGTTGCCATGATACGCAAAGGGAAGAAGGAACATGAGCAGGGAAAACTATCCAATATATATCTTATTCTAAGATTTTTTCTTGTAGGGGTATTCCTTGGTCTGGTTGGTGCGGGAGGCGGATTTTTGATTATTCCCGCGCTGATATTTTTTGCAAAGCTGGATATGAAAACCGCCGTGGGTACATCACTTATTATTATTGCTGCGAATTCCCTCATAGGATTTGCCGGAGACTTAACAACCTCACTGGAGATTGACTGGGGGCTGCTGATGTTATTTTCAGTGTTATCGGTTGCGGGAATCATCATCGGCGGCAGAATTTCCGGATACATTGACGGTAAAAAACTTAAGCCGGTATTCGGGTGGTTTGTCCTGACTATGGCGGTGTTTATTCTTGTGCAGGAACTGCTGATCAGGTAAGTGTTGAAAACCATGAAGCCAAACGGAAATCTTTGCATCATACGTAAATTAAAAATATTCATTACATAAACAAGTGTCTGCTTACAGGAGCAGCTGAAGTAAAAGGAAACAAATATGTTTTTTAAGCATATATATGAAACAGGGCTTGCACAGGCAAGTTATCTTATTGGATGCCAGGCAACGGGTGAGGCAATCGTTATAGATCCAAAACGGGATATTGATACCTATCTGGAAATTGCAGAAAAAGAAAATCTGAAGATTACCCACATTACGGAAACACATATTCATGCAGATTTTTTGAGCGGTTCCAGGGAACTTGCAAAGGCAACCGGTGCGGAGATATATCTTTCTGATGAGGGCGGGGCAGACTGGCAATATCAGTTTACTCATATCGGACTCAAGGATAATGATGTGATTAAGGTGGGAAACCTGCGCTTTCAGGTTATGCATACTCCCGGACACACACCGGAACATATTTCCTTTTTACTGACTGATACAGCTGCAGGCAAATACCCCATCATGATTTTTACGGGAGATTTTGTTTTTGTTGGTGATGTGGGAAGACCGGACCTGTTAGAAAAAGCCGCTGGCATTAAAGGGACACAAGAGCTTGGTGCGCATCAGATGTTTCATTCTCTCAAACGTTTTAAAGCACTGCCGGATTATGTGCAGGTGTGGCCGGGGCATGGTGCGGGCTCAGCATGCGGCAAAGCATTGGGAGCAGTCCCTTCTTCAACAGTAGGATATGAAAAGTTAATAAACTGGGCGCTGGCTATTGATGATGAAGAGGCGTTTGTGAAGGAGTTATTAGCAGGGCAGCCGGAACCTCCGAAATACTTTGCGATGATGAAGAAGCTGAACAAAACCGGGCCAAATGTGCTTGGTACTGTTCCGCATCCCGGAAGATTAAGCATCGGACAGTTTGAAAATGCTTTAAAGAATAATATAACCATAGTAGATACGCGGGATAAACTTTCATTTGCGGGCGGGCATATACCGGGAAGCATTAACATACAGGATAACTCAAGTTTCAGTACCTGGGCAGGATGGCTGCTGGAATATGATAAACCGTTTATACTTGTTGCCCGCGACAGCAGGATAGAAGCACTGACAAAGGCACTTATCCGCATCGGGCTGGACTCAATTTCCGGATATATTAACGATATAGATAAAATTGCCAACGCCGGGCATGAGATGGAGATTATACAGCAGATTGATGTGCATTCGCTGCATAAAGAAAGCAGCGATTATTTTCTTTTGGATGTACGCGGCGTAAGTGAATATGAATCAGGCAGCATAGAGGGGGCTGTTAATATTCATGCCGGGTATATACAGGAACGGTTCAATGAACTGCCGAAGGATAAAAAGATTGCCGTTTACTGTGCCGGCGGAGACCGTTCTGCAATTGCCTCCAGTCTGCTCAGGCTAAAAGGAATGGAGAATATATATAATGTAACCGGCGGAATGAATGCCTGGAAAATGGCAGGCCTGCCTGCGGTGTTACCCGTTGAAAAAACTCCAGAACTTTCCCACGCTTAGTTACAGTACAAAGCATAATGCCGGGCTGAGACCTTGTTGTGTTTCAGCCCGGTTTTTTTATGCTATTTTATTAAGACAAGTTTCTTTGACTGCACAAAATCCCCTGCCTGCAAACGGTAATAATAGATACCGGATGCCAGATTAAATTCTGAGACGTTTAACTCGTATGAATATGCACCGCGCTCAAAACTTTTATTGAACAACTCTGCTATTTTGTTTCCGTTTATATCATAGAGTGCCATTGATGCGTGAACTGCAGCGGGTATGCTGAACCGTATCACCGTTGAAGGGTTAAAGGGATTCGGATAGTTTTGCTCCAGGACAAATTGGGTTGGGGCTGTTCCTTCGCTGCTCTTGATATCCGAGGCAATATCCAGCCGGGCCAGACTCTGAATGGTCTGATTGTTAATCTTAGGGAATCTGCCGCCAACGTAAAGCCCCCCTGCATACCGGAAAATGATATTGTAATCGTAAATTTCATAACCGGGTATATACCCTGTGTTATAAGGAGCCAGCAGGGAAACAGTGCTCCAGACGGAGCCGTCATATTTTACCAGAGCGGCGTCACCTTGAAACGAGGGATGAGGGTGAGTAACAACTGCATAAAGACCCGTAGCATCGCCAAAGAGCCGTCGCATCTGATCATAGTCAACAGTTATGCCGGTGAGTGTGGTGCCGTCAAATTTAATAAGTTTATGATTGCCGACAGCACCGCCGAAGAAATTTCCTGTTATATACATCTCATTGTTATATACCGAAGCATCAAACACGGAAACGAACTGGCCGAGGTTTAAGCTGTCCCATACGGAACCGTTATAATGGTAAACGTTATTTTGCGAAATTACATAGAGTTTGTTTTTATAAACCATCATTTTGCTGACGGGGTTTGTTTGCTCTCCGTTCGGGCTTATGTTGCTCAGCTCGCTGATACCAACCCATTCAGTTCCGTTCCATTTAATGATATTGTAGCCAGGGTTAGCTGTACCCGGGGCACGGAGCTGTCCGGCGGCGTATATAACACCATTGTATTTTTCTATTGCGTTAACACGGTAATTTGCATTGTACGGAAAACGGGAATTCTGAAAGTTGGAAAAAGCTGTTCCGTCATACGTATGAAAAATGCCTTCGCCAATGGTATTAAAATCCCTTGCACCAAAGTAAAGCAGATTGTCAATGTTTTTTACGGATTGTTTGGATTTATTCGGCGTATTAAGACTGTTGTTGTAGTTGACAAGGTAATTCCATGTACTGCCGTCATATTCATATATACCATGAGCCATGGTTGCCACGTACAGTTTTCCGTTCAGCTCATCCGCACTCCATACCATATTTGAGGGGAAGTCAACGGAGGTCCAGGTCTGCGGTTGAAGTTGATTAGCGGGAAAAACAGACACGAATACAAGAAGAATGAGAATCTGACTTGTTCGAAGAGAAACAAAAGAAGAAATATTTGACGCCATTTCAGCACCTTTTAATAATGTTACCACACACGTTTAATAATGCATTGCAGAAAAAATGATTTGCCGCAGGCAAAAGTAAATGCTGCAAATGATGATAACAAGAGGGTTCTGAAAATTACTACTAAAGGGGGAGAAACAAAAATGCTTAATAAATAAACATCAATTTTTAGAAATCTGCTTCATGTGGTATCCCCCTTCTCCGTAATTTTGTGTTATGAAAAATAAAATTAAAAAGCCCGAACTGCTTGCCCCCGCCGGAAATATGACGATGCTTCATTCTGTTATCAACGCCGGTGCGGATGCGGTTTATCTGGGTATTGAAAAGCTGAATATGCGCTCCACTGCTGCAAACTTCACTTTAGAGAATCTGCCGGAAATTAGCACATTATGCCGGGAGCGCGCAGTTGATGTTCACCTGACGCTCAACAGTATAGTCATGGAAAATGAGCTGGATGAACTCGATGAGATAATTTCTGCGGCTAAAGCTGCGGGAGTTAGGATGCTGATATGCCACGATACCGCTGTTATTCAAAAATGCAGGGAGCATGAGATGCCGTTTTGCATCTCAACTCAGGCATCTATTTCAAATTCCGGTGCAGCACGGTTTTATAAGGAGCTGGGTGCAAAGAGAATTGTGATGGCACGGGAGTGTACACTTGAAGATATTATACAAATTAAGAATTCAGCAGATATTGAAATTGAGGCATTTGTTCACGGTGCTATGTGTGTGGCCGTAAGCGGCAGATGTTTTATGAGCCACGAGATATTTGGCAGAAGTGCAAACAGGGGGGATTGTGTTCAGCCCTGCCGCCGTGAGTATGAGATATATGACGGCAAGAAAGATTTTTCGCTGCTGCTTGGGGAGGATTATGTTATGTCTGCAAAGGATTTAAATACGCTTCCTTTTCTTGATAAGTTGATTGAAGCTGGGATAGATTCGTTTAAGATAGAGGGAAGAAAAAGGAGTCCGGAATACGCAGCTAAAGTCACCGCTGTTTACCGGAACGCTATTGATTCATACTTTGAGGGGAAGCTTGATGAATCTTTAAAATCAGAATTAAACATTGAACTGGAAAAAGTATATAACCGCGGGTATTCAAACGGATTTTATTTCGGTACCCCGGACGGGGATGATATATCCGAAACGGCAGGGAATGAATCACCGTATACAAAAGAATATGCAGGCCGGGTTCTTAATTACTATCCCAAAGCAGAAGCTGTATATATAGATGTTGAGTCCGGGCGGATTGAGGAGGGCAACACCATACTTATCATCGGGGAAACGACCGGTGTGATGGAGTGTGCGGCAGAAAATATATTGATTGAGGGGGAAATAGTTGCAACTGCCGATAAGGGGAGCAAAATCACCTTTAAGGTTCCTGCATTGGTGAGGCGGGGCGACAAAGTTTATATTCTGAAAATGAAATAAAGAACTGCGGGAATTTACTAATACACTGGTAATCAGTGATACCTGTTTCGGTTCAGAAATTTACTATGTACTGAAGCATTAAAAATAACCGGCCGGGGAACTATTTACTTCTAAAAGAACTTATAAGTAGTAGTTCATTTATAATTTCCCAGCGGTATACCGTGCCGGAAGAAACGGGAGTGGAACAGATGCAAATATTAATTATTATACTTTTGGCAATGTTGAATATCAAAGAAACCGGCAAAGAAATAATCCTTCTTGATTCCAATGCGATGAAAAGCGCGGGAATGTGGAGAGTGGTAAACGATGATGTAATGGGGGGAATAAGTACTTCACGGGTCTATCTCAACGAAGAAAATAAGACTGTTTTTACGGGAGAAGTTTCTCTGGAAAACAATGGTGGTTTTGCTTCACTGCGGAGTCCGGTGAGGCACTATGATTTTTCCGGTTACACTGGTGTTGAAATTAAAATAAAAGGTGCCGGAAAAACTTTTGCTGTTTCAATGAAAGAAACAGAGTACTTCACAGGATATTTTTACCGGCTGTCTTTCCCGACAAGTAAAGAGGGGTGGAGTACGGTCAGACTGAGTTTTAATGATTTTCGTCTCTACTATTACGGCAGAATTGCCGGCGGGAAAAACAACATTCCGCTGGAGAACATAAAGGAGATTTCCCTGCTTATCAGCGATAAACAGGAGGGGAAGTTTTTCAGTGAAATCGAATATATAAAAGTTTATTAAATTGATTTTCAGTCCGGTCAAATGTTTGACAGGAGCGGAATGATGGAACAGACAAACAATTTCTAAACAAATCAGAAAGGTATAATGTATGGATTTAATGGATGCAGCACATTCACTGCTCGGCGGAGCGGGAGACAACAGTAGTGATGTATTATCAACAGTGATGGGGCTTGTCAGCGGAAAGGACGGATTAAACGGGCTTATCAGCCAGTTTAATGCTCAGGGACTAGGTGATGTGATTGGGTCATGGGTCGGAACCGGAAAAAATCTCCCTATATCTGCCGATCAAATACAGAGTGTATTGGGTTCAGATGTGGTAAAAGGTCTGGCTTCCAAGATCGGTATGGACAGCGGTGCATTATCTTCTCAGCTCGCTAACCTGCTGCCGGGAGTTGTTGATAAAATGACACCTGACGGTAAAGTTCCTGAGGGAGATATTCTGAGCCAGGGCATGAATATGCTGGGCGGATTGTTCGGGAAATAAATTTATTGTTTAAGCAAGCCGTGGAATAAACTCACGGCTTGTTTATAACTCCTGGTTCTTTGCCGAAAAATACGAGATATATATTATAACGCCGTTAAGAGCTTTTCTGGTTTGGCATAGGAAAAGCGGCCGATATTTTTCACTTCATTATAACCGTCAATCCCGCTGATAGCAACAGTAGCTGCCGATTCTATATCAATATAACCATCATTCTTTACTGCCGTATCGGGTATAATCACTTCAATAATCTCACCTGCCATAAATACTGTTCCGTTATACCGAATGGTATGCTCTTCAATAAATTTACATCCCATCTTGATTTGTGATTCCAATACATATGGTGCAGAAAGTGTTTTTGTAAATTCAGGAGTCAGACCGCAGGAATCAAACTCAGAAATATCTTTGTCATATCGTGCAGAGGTTTGATGCGCCTGACGTATCATGCCCTTGTTAATATGGTTCACCGTGAAAAGTCCGGTTTCTTTTATATTATTATATGTATGACGCTCAGCGCTGAGGGGGCGCATTAAAAAGCCAATGGCTGCCGGTTCAGAGCCCAAATGAATTACGGAGCTGAATACGGCCAGATTAGTTTTTCCGCTTTTATCTGCCGTTCCGATAAGGTTTGCACTCTTAAAGCCTGAAATTGAATTAATAAAATTGGTGCGGTAACGCCGTTCAAATGCCTGATTATCTTTTTGTGTATATATCATCGTATTCCTAAAGAAGATGAATTTGTCATTGTCTATGGAAACTATTGCATC
>CAYYJL010000006.1:0-10329 GCA_964472245.1 uncultured Ignavibacteriaceae bacterium
AACATGCTCAACAGTTGATATAATGCCGCGGGATCGTTGTGGGGGACTGTATAGCCGAATCCCCCGAGCGGGAATACTACATCAAAAACTTTTAAATCTGTATATACCATAACTCTTCCACAAGCCATTACTTCAAATATTTTAATCGGCAGGGAGTGATCGAACATGAAATTCTTTTCCCTCAGATCCAGAAACAAATCGGAGCTATGATAAAGGGAAGCCAGTTCTCTGTAAGGCAGCCATTTTCTGAATTCCACTTCTGTGTTTTTCAGATTGGCAACTGATTCTTTGAGTTGTCTTTCATCATTCGAATTTCGGAATTTGCCGGCGAGAGTAAGATGAATTGGAATTGGCTGCGGTCTTGATTCATTGTATTTGAGTAAATCCAGCAGGGCAAAAAGACCGCGCTCCCTGGTGAGATGTCCTGCAAAAAGTATTCTTATAGACGAATGTGAACTATCAAAGGGTACAAAATCAAAATATTTTAATACAGGGTAGTAGGATATCTGTTCCCATGGTTTCTTAAATCTTGCATACCTTTTTTTCTTGAGCTCCTCGCCAAAAATAAACCCATCTGTCTTTAAGGCAGCAAAGGTATCAATCAGACGGTAAAAAGGGGAAAGGATAAAAGACAACAACGATGATTTCTGTAACAGGACGTTTTCCGGGTACCACTCTGTCACATCATAGATCACTCTGGTTCGCGGAAGGGCAGATTTTGCTGAAAGAACTCCAAATGGCTGCGAACAAATGATAATATCGGGTTTATGAGAGTGTAAGAGATTTTTAATGATTTGGTACTTCTTTAAAGCCGGCAGATTGTTACATGCGAGGCAGTCAAAGATTATTCCCTCAACTTCCTTCTTGTGGTTTACAGTAGTCAGTATGATAATGACTCTAAAACCATTATCTTTCAGAGTTAAAGAAAATTTTTCAAATATTCGTTCATCATCCGGATAATGCCCCGTAGATAAAAGGCAGACAGTCTTCATTATGAATTTAGAGTTATACCGTAATCATTTTTTAATCTGCAGACCTGACCGGCTGGGGGATGTGACCATATCAATTCCATTAGCCAAAACCTTAAAAACTTTTTTCCCCGATTCGGAAGTAACCTACCTTATCAGGAAACCGGTATCAGACCTGTTCCTTAATAATCCATTTATTGACAGAATAGTCTATTTTGAGCCCCAAGATAGCAAACTAAAGTCAATCTTTTCGCTTGCCGGACAATTAAAATCGCTGCATTTAACTCATGCTTTTATGCTGATTCCTAATGAAATAATTAATTATGCACTCTTTCTGGCGGGAGTTCCATACCGCGCCGGAGTTGGTCACAAGCTGTATCAGTTTCTTACCGGGACAAAAAGTGTATATCGCAGAGGATATGACAAACTGCAGAGTGAATATCAATACGCTTTTGACCAGCTTAGGAAAGTTGGCCTGAACCCTCTCCCCAGCCAGCCGGAAATCTATCTCAATAAAAAAGAAAAGGAAGAAGTAGCAGCACTCCGTGAACGGCTCCTTGGAGGGAAAAAGTATCTCGTGGCAGTGCACTCAACTCACGGTAAATCAGCCCCTAATATGCCTCCGGCTGAATATGCTAAGTTGATTGAATTGCTGAAATCAGATCAGCGAATTTCAATCCTTTCAACCGATGATAATCCGCCGCAGGAGATTAAGAAAATTGAAGGCATTAACTTTATCAATTCAGATGCCGGCTTAAGGGAACTCATTTTACACCTTTCAGCGGCAGATTGGCTGATATCGGCCAGTACAGGTCCCATGCACGTTGCGGCAGCATGTGGGATAAAAACCCTTTCACTTTTCTGTCCGTTACCCGCCTGCAGTCCTGATCTTTGGGGAACTGGCGGCGAAAATGCTAATTATCTTTTGCCTTCTGAAGGATATTGTTCAAAAGTCTGCGGCGGTGATCCGCATATATGTGATTTTTCAGGAAATGGGGGAATAGACGGTAAGATTGCCGCTGAAAAGTTATTTGATCTGCTTTGAAGCGCATTCTGCTTGCATGCAATGCTTTTAAGGAATCATGCTCCTCATTTGAACTGAACCATGCCCTTGCAGAAATAATTGAAGAGGGAATGCCGGGTTACGAGTCTACAGTTTTTCCCGTATCTGACGGGGGAGACGGGTTTCTGGAAACGATTGCCAATCATAAATCTTTTGAAATAACCTACCTGCAAGGAAGGGATATTTCAGGACACGATAGGGAGATTCCGTATATCTATGATCCCGGCAGTGACACTCTTTACCTGGAAAGTGCTTCCGTAATCGGCCTTGCGTTAATACCAGCCGGAGCACGTCATCCAGCCAATTATAATTCTTCGGCGCTTGCCAAATTTATCCACTTGGTTCTTGAATATCTTGAAAACAATCAATCGCCGGTCAGCACAATTTGTATAGGAATTGGCGGCACGGCTACAATTGATGCCGGTTCCGGTTTTTATAATTATTTTAAGATGACCGATGATAAGTTATTTAACTTAATTGGTTTACGGCATTCCAGCTCAAGTGGAAATGGGGACTCACGCTCACGATTACCCAAAATGAGACTGGTGTTAGATGTAGATGTTCCATTATTTGGGGAGCAGGGAATGATACAAATATTTGGACCGCAGAAAGGGCTTTCAAAAGAGGAAATTCCGGGTTGGGAGCAGCACATCACTGAATTATTAATGCAGTGGGATTTGAGATCTGATGAAGCTGATGACATCAAATACCTGGGAGCAGGCGGTGGAATTGCAGTTGGAATTGGAAAAGTATTTGAGACGGAATGCCTGAGCGGGGAAGAATTTTTATTGATGGAATTGAAACTTGCTGATGCAATTAAATCCCACGATATTATTATTAGCGGTGAAGGGAAGCTGGATAATTCCACATTCAGCAACAAAGCTGTGAGTTCGATACTATTCAAGGCGGCTATAGAACGAAAAAAAATAGTGGTTGTTTGCGGATCAGCGGAAGAAGCCGCAGCACTGTATCTTCAGCAACGCAACATCCCCTTGGTGTTGCTTTCGGATGGAACACCTGGTGATATTGATTATTCAATAAAAAACCCTATTTTAAAACTTAAAAGGAGTTCCTCAGAGCTGATTAGTCACCTTAAATGAACGGCAAATTGGCTAAATTCTTGGTTAAAATTAATATAATTATGTTCCGGAGAAGATGAAGGTTTACCACGATTTAGTAAGACAAGTTATTGCAGAGGGAGAAAGAAAATATTCGCGTACAGGTATTGATACCATATCGTATTTTTCTGCCCATTACCGCGTCAATTTAGCTGATGGATTCCCCCTGTTGACGACAAAAAAAATGGAGTGGAAATCTCTTCTGTATGAAGTATTGTGGTATTTAAGCGGTGAAAATCATATCCGCAATCTTAGGCAGCATACCAAGATCTGGGATGCATGGGCTGATGAAGACGGCAATTTGGAAACTGCTTACGGCTATTATTGGCGGAAATTCCCGAGTGCACAATTGGATGCTGATGGTAATTGGCAGGTGAAAGAAGTAGATCAGATAAAGTATGTTATTGATGAAATTAAAAACAAACCATATTCCCGGCGTCTGGTCGTAAGCGCCTGGGAACCCGGCAATGCTATTTCCAGTAAGCTCCCACCATGCCATTATACATTTGCGTTCAACGTTGCCGGAGGCAAACTCAGCTGTCACCTGACACAGCGTTCAGGGGATATTGCTTTAGGCATCCCGTTCAATCTGGCTGCATATGCAATTCTCACACAGATTATTGCCCAGGAAACCGGGCTAGAACTCGGCTATTTTTCGCACACAATCATTGATGCTCATATATATGTTGCCGATAAAGGAAGCCCGACTGAGAAATATGACCACCTGGAAGGATTGAAACTGCAGTTGGAAAGGGAGCCGATGCCGCTGCCAAAGTTAGTAATCAAAAAGAAGCCGATTGACGAGTTGACTTTTGAGGATTTTGAGCTGATTGGATATCAATCACATCCTAAAATCCGTTTTGAGGTAGCAGTATAAAATTTTGTTCAATATGAGGCATAATCAGTAAAGTGAAATTCTTATATCTGCTCATATTTCTCTTGGCACCTTGCCTGTTAAATGGACAGAGTCATATTCTGTATCAGTTTAACAATGAAACAGGATTGCCCAGCAATCTTACCAAGTCTATTACTATTGATAACGACGGGTTGGTCTGGATTGCTACGGATGGGGGATTAGTAAGATTTGACGGCAAGGAATTTAAAAATTTTGATGAGAAGATATTTGCCAGATTTATTAAGTATGTATCACCGCACCCGACGCTTGGGTTATTAATTGCTTCAGATGACGGGCTTGGTCATGCGAAACCGGTAAATTTTTCTGTAGAGTACAATTTGCTGGCCGCCTCGCTCCATACGTATAATGATTCACTGCTCTATTATCCTAAAACTCTTTTTTCTGCAATGGACAGTACTGTCTGGGTGAGTGATATATCCGGAGTCGGAAGATATAAGAAAGGTAAATTTTCCAAGTACAATTTTGAATATCCATACCATTCCAACAGTTTTTTCCGCTCGTTTTCATTTGCTGAACTTTCAGGGACAATATATATCACCTCCTGGCAGGGATATTTGTTTTATCTGGACAGAGTAAAAGATGCATTTATTGAAATCCCTCTCCCTTCCGGTATAGGGAAAAAATATGTGCATTCTGTCTATTCCTCTGGTGATAGTTTATTTCTTGGAATGCAGGATGGGCTGTACATGTTGAGAATTAATGAGTCCCACCAGCTGATAAATCATAAAAAACTCGCCTCTGTAAACAGCATTTCGGCAATTGGAAGAGATAAGAGTGGTGATATATATTTTGGCTCATATGATGAAGGGTTATTCCGGTATCATGATAATGAAATCACATCAATGGAGAGATATTATCCTGAATTCACCGGATCTTCCGTAAAAGATCTCATCATAGACCCCAGCCAGAATATCTGGGTATGCACTGATGACGGAGTTTACCTGCTGAAGAAAAAATATTTCATTAATCCGGTGTACAGACTCACCGGTCTGCACAGAGCAGTTCCCCCTAAACAGCTTTTCAGCGATAATGATGATAATATATACTACACAGACAGTGACGGCATATACCTGTGTTCACTCGGGACAGATAAACTTGCTACCAGAAAAGTTATTTCTTTCCCCGGCAAATCACTGCTGTACAGCTGTTTTGCAGGAAATGCAGTTTTTTTAATTTCATTCAGCGATAAATCATTAGTGTGGTATGATTTATCATCAGGAAATATTCTCAGGAGGGTTGAACTAGCAGACGATCATTTTTATTCGATTTATGCGGATTCCAAAGGTACTGCCTGGTCTTTTCTTGCCAGAACAAGGGCTATCGTCTCAATAGATAAATCTGGACGAAGAAGAACGTATCCTGTTGATTTTGAGGATGTGTCGTTTATAAACAAGTTTTATGAAACTCAGTCCGGGGATATATTAGCTTTGGCTAATGCCCACGAAAATTTTATTCTGCGCGTTAATAAAAATTTAGGAATGACTGAATCGGTCAGCGGGGGTATAAAACTCGGGTATTCATCCGTTAACGCATTGGATATCGCAAAGTATCCGGATGGTTTCTTTGTTGCCACGGACAGGGGGCTGATGAAATTTGGTAAGGAATTCAAGTTTAATGGATTTTTTACACGGGAATCCGGGCTGCTGCCGAAAGCAGTTTTCTTTTCTAAACGCGGTGCGGTGTGGCTTGGGACAGAACGAGGTGTATGGGTATATACAAAAACAGATTCCCTGATTTTAGATAAGAATACCGGATTGCAGAACTCTTCAATTAGTCCGGGTGGAGTGTTACAGGATAAAGACGGTAATGTTTGGGTTGCAACTGACCGTGGTATTTCCGCCCTTCCTGCGATAAAAAAGAACTGGATAAAATCCGGAAAGCCGGTGCTGCTGGGTGTTGAGTATAAAAAAGGGGATGAAGATTTTCATGCAGAGCTGGCAAATGAATATCCATACGGCAGCTCTCTGAATTTTATATACTGCTCTCCGGCTTATCCGGCAGAACCAATCCGTTACCGCTTGCGTTTTGCAGGAGATGACACCAGCTGGGTATATCCGAAACTTTCCGGTATTGCCATTTTGCAGGATTTAAAAGGGGGCAGCTACACCGTTGAGATTTCCGCAAAAGAGCCGGGTAAATTATGGAGTGATCCTGTATCATATGAATTCTCAATCATTCAGCCATGGTATTTATTGCCGCAGTCACTTGTTTTGTTTGTGCTGCTCTTTATTGTTGCGGTTGTGGTGGGTACTAATTTGTTTATTTCATACAGAATCCGGACTCTTGAAAAAAACAGACTTTTTCTGCAGGAAAAAGTGGAACAACGTACCCGTGCATTACAGAAGGCGAAAAAAGAAGTAGAAAAACTGCTGACCGAGACAATAAGTTCAAAGAGTGAATCAGAATTTGTCAATAATCAGTTGAAAAAACTGCTGAGCATAGCAGCGCATGATTTAAAGTCACCTCTGCAATCTATTCTGGGACTTTCTAACTTACTCATGGAAGAACCGGATGCAACAGATGTCAAGGAATTCGGGGGGAGGATTTATAAATCCTCTGTAAAAATGATACAACAGATTGATGAGCTCCTTTCCACTGCAGTCTTTGATGCGAAAAAGAGCCAGTTACATCATGATATATTCAGCATTTCAGAAATTCTGTATGAAGTGGTTGAATCCAACAGGCCTAGTGCAAATCAAAAGAAACAAAAGATTGTATTAGTACCGGGGGATACACCGGAAATCAAAACATCAAGGGACTGGCTTACAAGAATTTTGGAGAACCTCGTCAATAATGCAATAAAGTATTCTCCACACGGAACGAGTGTGTATATAACATCTGCTGTTGTTGAAAATGCTGTGCTCATTAAAGTGGAAGATGAAGGTCCCGGATTTTCTGAAGCAGATTTTGAATCCATGTTTGTCCGTTTCAGCAGATTATCCGCAAAACCAACAGGCGGCGAAATTTCTACGGGATTAGGACTCTCCCTGGTAAAAGAAATGATAGAATCACTTGGAGGAACAGTATCAGCAGCTAACAGGGAAACAGGCGGTGCTGTGTTTACTCTAACGCTGCCGCTGAAGAATTTTTTGGCTCCGTTATGATTTTAACGTTGATTGCAGCCGTAGCTGAGAATAATGTTATCGGCAAAAGTAATGGTGAACTGCCGTGGCATCTGCCTGAAGATTTTAAGCATTTTAAGGCAACCACACTTGGTCATCCAATTATTATGGGGAGAAAAACATTCCTCTCGTTGGGTAAACCACTGAAAGGAAGAACAAATATTGTCGTGACCGCAAATCATCAAAAAGAGCTGATTGGGCAGGATATACATATATTCTCCTCTATACCGAAAGCCATACAATTTGCTGCTTCATCAGGAGCAGAAAGGGGTTTTATCATCGGCGGGGGAGAATTATACAGGCAAACAATTGAACTTGCCGACGAAATGATCCTTTCTCATTTGAATTTTTCTGCTGATGGGGAAGTTGTATTTCCGGAGTTTGATAAAGATGAGTGGGATATATATAACCAGGATATGAGGGAAAAGTTTACGATTTGTTATTACAGAAGGAAAAGAGTCTAATTGACTAAAATAAAAATTCTCCCTGAGAATTTATCCCGCAAGATAGCTGCCGGCGAGGTTGTTCAGAGGCCGGAATCAGTTGTAAAGGAACTGCTGGAAAACTCAATTGATGCAGGGGCAACGGAAATCAGTTTGCTTGTTAAGAGAGCAGGCAAACAATTGATTCAGGTTATAGATAACGGGGAGGGTATGACTGAAGAGGATGCGATACTCAGTATTCAGAAACACGCTACAAGCAAGATATCAACTGAACTTGATTTGGAATCTATCCGCACATTGGGGTTCCGTGGTGAAGCATTATCTGCAATAAGTGCAGTGAGTCAGATAGAGATAAAAACTCAGACTGCCTCTGCACAAGTTGGTACACTTTTAAGAATCGGGGATGAAGGTAATGTGGAACTGGAAAAAGGCTCGTATCCCAAAGGGACTTCTATTTCGGTGAAGAACTTATTTTATAACATTCCGGCACGCAGGAATTTTCTTAAAACTGATACCACTGAGCTAAAACATGTAGTGGATACATTTAACCGTATTGCTTTGGGTTATCCTGAAGTTTCCTTGAAACTGTACATTGATGATGATCTGGCGCTGGATTTTCGTCCAGGGACATTATTGGAGCGGATGGATATGGTATTTATTGATAAAGTTTCCGATTCCGTTCTCCCGGTAAATGAGATAACCGGATATTTAAATATCCGGGGATATATCGGCAAACCTTTTCTTCTGAAAAAAAACAGAGGGGATCAGTATCTGTTCCTGAACAAAAGATTTGTTATATCAAAGCAGATGAATCATGCGGTTTTTTCTGCGTACGAGAATATAATAGAAAAAGGGGAGTACCCGTTTTTTGTTTTATTTCTTGAAATTGACCACTCAAAGGTAGATGTAAATGTGCACCCGTCAAAACTCGAGATACGGTTTGATAATGAAAAGGACGTATATACATTTATTCTTGCCGTTGTGCGAAAGACACTCGGCAGTTTTGATTTGGTTCCCGGTGCCTCCTTTGGGGAGCAAGTGCCGGGTAATGAAAAAATGATAATCTCAAATCCGGGACAAGCTGCACCCCGGGATTTTTCTGACAGGCCGTCACAGGGGAATAGCGCGGGAGGGCAAAAATCAAAGTCTGATTCTCCTCCCATGTCAGAGAAAGATATAGATTTACTCTTCGGGAAAATTGATAGTGAAATTTCCCGATCATTCCCAGTCGATGCTTCAAGAAACTTGCAGCAGAGTCCCTCGGCTACACAGGGAACAAACAAAACTGAACAGACGGAAAAAACGGCTTCGTCAAGTGGTTACAACAGCGCAGGGTTTATCGTTCAGCTTAGCAGTAAATATATTTTGGCTCAGGTTAAGTCCGGACTGATGATTATTGATCAGCATGCCGCCGATGAACGAATCAGGTATGAAGAGGCACTGGATTTATTTGCGGGAATGGCGCCACTTTCCCAATTCCTGGTTTTTCATAAAACGATACAGCTCAATCCTGCTCAGTTCCAACTGGTAAATGAATTACAGAATCATCTCGAAAAACTTGGCTTTGCCTTGAAGTTTTTTAGCGGAAATACTGTGGTTATTGAAGGGGTGCCAAAGGAAGTGCCTGAAGGGGAAGAAAGCGCGATATTTTTGAATATATTAGAAGAATATTCGAAAAATATTATTGAAAAAAAACTAACCGATGTGGCTGATAATCTGGCAAAATCCTATTCCTGCCATACGGCTATCCGCACCGGAGATAAACTGACTGAGCCGGAAATGAGGGCACTGATTGACAGATTATTCGGAACAAGCATGCCTTATGCCTGCCCGCACGGCAGACCGATAATCTTGAAAATCTCCATTGATGAGTTTGACAAGAGATTTGGCAGAACATAAGCTAAAAGAGGGGTATTTTTTATTGAGAAGGTTGTTCTTAACTTTGTAAAAATGTATAAGAGGAAATAATGCAAAACGAGCTTTATTATAAGAGGAAAAAAGAATTTGAAAAGAAACTGGCCGAGGGCAAGGATATCGGGCTAAAGTGGACTACCGTCAGCGGTGAGCCGATTGACCCTTTTTACGGACCTGACCGGTTGGAAAATTTTGACTACATGAGGGATAGCTCCTTTCCCGGAGATTTTCCATTTACCAGAGGGATACACGATTCCGGATACCGCGGTAAGATGTGGACTATGCGTCAGTTTGCCGGATTCGGTTCACCTGAGGATACGAATCAGAGGTTTCATTATTTATTGAATCATGGGCAAACGGGACTATCGGTCGCGTTTGATTTACCAACTCTCATGGGTTGGGATGCAGATGCACCTTTAAGCGCAGGTGAGGTTGGCATATGCGGTGTTTCTATTTCTTCTTTAGAAGATATGGAAGTACTCTTTGACAAGATACCGTTGGAAAAGGTCTCTACCTCCATGACTATTAACTCACCGGCAGCTATGATATTCGCTTTTTATCTTGCTGTAGCAAAAAAGCAGGGTGTGGATTTTAAGCAGCTGAACGGAACACTACAGAATGATATTCTTAAAGAATATATAGCTCAGAAGGAATATATATATCCTCCGAATCCATCAATGCGTATTATTATTGATATGATTGAGTACTGTACAAATGAAGTCCCAAAATGGAATCCTGTTTCTGTAAGCGGGTACCATATCCGCGAGGCGGGTTCCACGGCCGTT
>CAYYJL010000006.1:10339-17443 GCA_964472245.1 uncultured Ignavibacteriaceae bacterium
GGGCTCTACTTCTGTTCAGGAACTTGCCTATACACTGGCGGACGGTTTTGCGTATATAGAAGCAGCCATTGAGAGGGGAATCCCTGTTGATGATTTTGCTCCGCGCATCTCTTTCTTTTTTAATTCTCATTTAGACTTTTTTGAGGAAATTGCCAAATACCGTGCTGCGCGAAAGATATACGCCAAGCGGATGCGGGATAAATATGGTGCAAAAAATCCGCGTTCCTGGTGGCTGCGTTTTCATACCCAAACAGCCGGTTGCACCTTAACAGCACAACAGCCGGAAAACAATATTGTCAGAACAGCGTATCAGGCATTAGCGGCAGTATTAGGAGGGACACAATCGCTCCACACAAACTCCATGGATGAAACGCTGGCTTTGCCAAGTGAAAAAGCCGTGAAGATTGCACTGCGTACACAGCAGTTGATAGCGTATGAAACCGGAGTGGTTAATACTGTTGATCCCCTGGGAGGCAGCTATTTTATTGAATCATTAACACAAAAAATGGAAGATCAGGCAGAAAAAATCTTTTCTGAGATTGACGCACTTGGCGGAGTTATAGAGGCAATAGAGGCAGGATACTTCCAGAAACAAATTGCGGATGCTGCATACCGCTACCAAAAAGAAGTTGATAAAAAGGAAAAAATTATTGTTGGTGTGAATGAATTTGTTGAAAAGGACGAAAAAGTTGATATACCAATCTTAACTGTTTCCAAAGAAGTTGAAAGAAGGCAGATTGACCGACTCCGTTCACTGAAAGCCACAAGAAATCAGGAAGCTGTGGATGCTTCACTAAAAGCAATTAGAACTGCTGCTTCCGACGGTAAAAACCTGATGCCTGTATTTGTTGAAGCTGCCGAGAACTATGTTACGCTTGGTGAGATGGTTGAGGAACTTCGTACGGAATTTGGTATATATACGGAAACTGCTGTTTTTTAATAATGAAATATCGAATAGTTTGGCTCCTCCTTCTCCTGCTCCCGTTAACCGGCTGCAAGAAAGAGGAGCCCGCAATATCAAAGATCTTTATTCTTGAAAACGTTGAAATCTGGCACAATCTGATGCCGGGCGGCAGCCCTCTGCTCTATTTTTCTGCTGTTATTAAAAGCAGCAGCAATGAAAGACCAAAGGATGTAAAAGTAAACAGCGTAACGTTATATTCAGGTGAAACAGAACTTGCCGTATTCAAAAATCCCGTTCTTGAAATAGTATCTTCCGCTGAACCGGATACTAACGGAACTTCCCCCGCCATTAGAGTTTCTCCCTCTTCAGGCGTTCAGTATGGTGCAGGGATATATTCAAACATCAGATGTGAAGTAAAGGTGCGATCGGGAGATAATGAAATAACCTTAAAATACACCGGATTGGATATACAGAAGGTTTATTAATTGAACTCTGACATAATATATCTGATCGGCTTGATAATAGCGAGCGGATTCTTTTCAGGCGGTGAACTCTCTTATCTCATATCAAACCGTTTGAAAGTACAAATCCAGGCAGGACGCAAATCCCTCTTTGCTAAAAGTGCCCGTTATTTTATGAATCATTCTGACGAATTTTTCTCCACCATACTTCTGGGGAATAATGTAGTCAATATTGCATTTGCATCCCTCAGTGCGGTACTGTTTGCCGAGTGGTTTAACCTGAATGAATTTGAAATACTAATTGCATCCACTGCGGTAATTCTTCTGTTTGGGGAGTTAATACCAAAATTTATAGCAGGTGAGATTCCGCATACGTTATATATACTGAGTTCCGGTCCGCTGCGTGTTTTTTCGATCGTTCTGGCACCTCTGGTGATACTCACTTCAAAAATATCACGTAAAGTAACAGGAGATAATAAAGAAGCTGCGCAAAGCGTCCTTGAACGGGACGATCTAATCCTGCTGGTGAATGAGTCACTCGATCATCCTGAATCAGATCAGCAGCAATCCCGTATAATTCAAAAAATCTTTGATCTTAAGGAAACCAGGGTCTATGAAGTAATGCGGCCGCGGACTGAAATTGTGGGAATTGAATCCGGAAGCGATGTGGAATCTGCACTGAAAAAGTTTGCCGAATCAGGTTATTCTAAACTTCCTGTTTACGAGGATACTCTTGATAATATCAAAGGAGTCATCTATGGATTTGATCTCTTCAATGTACCGCCATCCTTAGACGTGATTATGAAAGAGGTACCTTTCATTCCTGAAACAAAACAGTGTAATGTGTTGTTAAATGAGATGTTGGTACGCAAACAAAGTCTTGCCATCGTAGTGGATGAGTTCGGCGGCACTGCCGGATTAGTTACGCTGGAAGATGTGCTGGAAGAGATGTTTGGTGAAATCAGAGATGAGTTTGATACAGATGATCTTGTTCTGAAAAAAACGGCTGATAATACCTTTCTTATCAGCGGAAGTGTTGAAATAGATCATATTGTAGAACGATTCGGATTGGACATTCCGGATGGTGATTATACAACCTTATCCGGTTTTATCACCGCCTTTGCCGGTAAGATACCGGAACAGGGGGAAGTGGTAAGAATTCAGAATTTTCATTTTAACATTATAAAAGCAAATAGTGTGCGTATCGAATTTGTCAGGTTAAAAATTATTGAGGACTGATTCGATGAACGATAAATATATAATCATTTTTGACGGGGTCTGCAATTTCTGCAATTTTTGGGTGAATCTGATTCTTGACCGGGATAAACACGATGTATTCCGGTTTACCCCTTTGCAAAGCGAAGCAGGCAAAAAATTGTTATCCGAAGCCGGAATGCCCGAAACGCTGCCGGATACTTTTGTACTGAGAACACCTTCCGGATTTTACACAAAATCAACCGCCGGACTAAAGGTGGCACAAAAGATAGGGTTCCCGTTCAATCTGCTTTACCTATTCATTTTCCTGCCGGCTTTTTTAAGAGATGCGGTATACGATATTATTGCGAAAAACCGTTATTCCTTCTTTGGAAAAAAGGAGAGCTGCAGGATTCCAACCCCGGCAGAAAGGGCTAAATTCCTCTGAAAATGCCTCTTTTATCTGCCTTGTCTTACTGCACAAAATAGCGTAAATTTAATGTTAAAATTTTCTCAGGTATTTATTGTTGCAATATGTTCTTGAAGCTGAGGATGCGCAGTCTAAAGCGAGGGCAGGATATTTTATAACCGATCACGGAAGGGTGAATACACCTATCTTTATGCCGGTCGGAACCCAGGCAACAGTAAAAGCAGTGAGTAACCGTAACCTGGAAGAAGAGATAAAAGCGCAGATTATCCTCGGTAACACGTACCATTTGTATCTCCGGCCCGGTACGGAAATTCTTTCAAAGTTCGGCGGTATGCGGGGACTGATGAACTGGAAGAAACCGATCTTAACCGATAGCGGTGGTTTTCAGGTATTCAGTCTGGCTCCCCTCAGAAAAATAACACCGGAGGGCGTTACCTTTAAGTCCCATATAGACGGCAGTAAACATTTTTTTACTCCTGAAAAGGTTATTGATATTCAGAGGAAAATAGGGTCTGATATCATGATGGTATTGGATGAATGCACGCCGTATCCTTGCGATTACTCATATGCAAAAAAATCTACGGCTTTAACGAGTGAATGGGCGCTTCGCAATTATGAAGCTTTTGCCGGTTCAAATCCGGAGTATGGACATGAGCAGTATTTGTTTGGAATCATCCAGGGCAGTACTTATAAAGATTTGAGGGAAAAAAGTGCAAAGGAATTAACAGAGATTCCTTTCGATGGTTTTGCTATTGGCGGCTTGGCTGTTGGTGAGCCGACTGAAAAAATGTATGAATTGACAGACTTTACTACAGATTTTATGCCCAGGGAAAAGCCCAGGTATTTGATGGGTGTCGGCAGGCCTGAAAATATTCTGGAAGGAATAGCGCGGGGTATTGATATGTTTGACTGCGTCATGCCTACAAGAAACGCCAGGAATGCATATCTGTTTACCTCAAACGGCATTGTTCAGATGAAGAACGCACAGTATAAGGATGACCCGAGTCCGCTGGATGAAAATTGTACCTGCTACACCTGTGTCAATTTTTCTAAGGCATATTTACGGCATTTGTTTACAGCAAAGGAACTGCTTTCTTATGAGCTGGCTTCGGTTCATAATCTGACTTTTTATCTTAATCTCATAACAGAAGCACGGGAACATATTTTGTCCGGGGATTATACTGAGTGGATGAACTCAACAATAAACAAGATTTCAAAATTTTCAAATAAAAACAAGGAAGCAATATGAGCGTATTAATAG
This sequence comes from uncultured Ignavibacteriaceae bacterium, assembly GCA_964472245.1. Lineage (GTDB taxonomy): Bacteria > Bacteroidota > Ignavibacteria > Ignavibacteriales > Ignavibacteriaceae > H2-BAC3. The sequence goes on from CAYYJL010000006.1 coordinate 14,590, forward strand.
CTCAACAAACTCAGGACCCAACAGGAAACCTTATCAGCACCGTTATTATGTTTGGTGCCATATTTGCAATTTTCTACTTTATGGTTATGAGACCTCAGCAGAAAAGAGCAAAAGAGAGAGAAAAAATGCTCTCCAACGTACAAAAGGGAGATAAAGTTGTCACCAGCGGCGGGCTGCACGGAACCATTGCAGGTATGGAAGATAATACTATATTACTCCAGGTTTCAGACAATGTTAAATTAAAATTTGAGAAAGCGGCAATTACCACCGTTGTATCAAGCAAAAACTAAGTAATTCCGGTTAATAAATATGTTCAGCAGTATAGAAGAAGCAGTAAGAGATATTCAGCTCGGCAAGGTGATCATCATTGTTGATGATGAAGACCGGGAAAACGAGGGCGATTTTGTCTGTGCTGCCGAATTTATTACACCTGAGATTGTGAACTTTATGATTTCTGAGGGCAGAGGGCTTCTTTGTGTAGCCGCTGACTCAGAAATCATTGATAAAATCGGACTGCCGCTGATGGTTTCCAACAACTCGGCAATCCATGGTACACAGTTTACTGTTTCTGTTGATGCCTTAGAGAAGACATCCACAGGAATATCGGTGCATGACCGCGCTAAGACAATAAAAAAGCTTGCAGACCCTAATGCATCCTCAGCTGACTTTGGTGTACCCGGTCATGTTTTTCCGCTCCGTTCTGCCAAATACGGTGTCCTAAAACGCGGCGGCCATACAGAAGCTGTTGCCGATCTTTGCCAGTTAGCCGGATTAAGGCCGGTTGGAGTTTTATGTGAGATTCTGAAATCTGATGGCAGTATGGCAAGAGCACCTGAACTGAGTGCTCTCTCGTCACAGTTCGGCTTAAAGATGATTTCAGTTCATCAACTCCTTGAATACCGGCTGAAACATGAAAAGATTATTACCAAAATGGTAAATATCCCGATTGCCACAGACTTTGGGTCATTTTCAGTACATGTATATAATTCACTCCTTGAAGAAAAAGAACACCTGGCATTTGTTAAAGGTGAGTTTTCTGCAGAAACACCTCATCTGGTTAGAATTCACTCTGAGTGTTTAACCGGCGATGTATTTCATTCGTTACGGTGCGACTGCCAGAAGCAACTGGAAAAATCACTGAACATGATTGAAAAGGCAGGCAACGGGGTTGTTATATATATGCGCCAGGAAGGACGGGGAATCGGGTTGGTTAATAAACTGCTGGCTTATAAACTGCAGGATGAAGGTAAAGATACCATTGAAGCGAATCTTGAACTTGGCTTTAAAGCAGATGAAAGAAATTATGCTTCCGCAGCACAGATACTTGCAGACCTCGGAATAAAAAAAGTAAAACTGCTGACTAATAATCCTGATAAAATTAAAGCACTCGAAAAATATAATATTGTTATATCTGAGCGGGTTCCGCTTGAAGTTGCACCTAATAAACACAATACCCACTATCTGCGGACCAAACGGGATAAGATGGGGCACTTGATTCTACAACATGAATTACAGGAAAAAAACCGATGAAAAAATTATTTTTACTTTTCTGGGTTCTTGTGTATGCAATCACTGTCCTGCCCCAGCAGAAAAAGGTTATGGTTGCCAAGATTGAGGGGACCATTGATCTTGGGCTCGCTCCCTTTGTGCAGCGGGTAATAAACGATGCAGAAGAAGGGGGATACAATGCTATTATTTTTGAGGTAAATACTTTTGGCGGCAGAGTGGATGCTGCCACACAGATTAAAGATGCCATCCTTGAAGCGGATATACTAACCATAGCATATATAAATAAAAGAGCTATATCAGCCGGAGCATTGATATCCATTTCATGTAAAAAAATTGTTATGCATCCGGGTTCATCCATCGGGGCATCAACCGTCGTTGATCAGGAGGGAAACAAGGTTTCAGAAAAATATCAGTCATATATGCGCTCTGAGATGCGGGCGACTGCTGAGAGGAACGGACGGCGCACGGATATAGCCGAAGGCATGGTTGATGAAAGAGTGGTGGTTGAAGGACTGGTTGACAGTACGCAGCTCATCACACTTACTTCGGGCGAAGCATCAGAGTGGGGTTATTGTGATACTACGGCAAATTCCTTGAAGGAAGTTCTTGCAGTATATGACCTTAAAGGGGCGCAAATAACTGTAGCGACCACAAATTGGGCTGAGGAAGTTGTCCGGTTTATTAATGAACCCGTTATATCATCACTGCTTATTATGCTTGGTCTTGTGGGTTTATTTACAGAGATAAAATCACCGGGATGGGGTTTAGCCGGAACGATAGGCATTGTTGCTCTTGCAATCTTTTTCGGAACCTCTTTCATACTGCAGTTAGCAAGCAGTTTGGAAATCATCCTCTTTATAGTTGGAATCATTTTACTGGCTTTGGAAATTTTTGTAATTCCGGGATTTGGCTTCACGGGAATTGCCGGTATCATATTAATTATTGGCTCTATATTCTTTTCCTTGTTTAACACTGAAGGTTATTATGATTGGGATATTATTAATATGGCAATAATACAGTTGGCAGGCGCGCTCTTTGGAGGATTTGTTTTAATTCTTCTGCTGTTCAGATTCCTCCCAAAGTCAAAAACTTTCAGCCAGTTTATTCACTCTGAAAATGAAAATGCTTCACAGGGATATATATCAGGCACTGATTACACTTTTTTAGTCGGGCAGTCCGGCACAGCACTGACAGATCACAGGCCTGCAGGACAGATTAGAATAGGTGACGATAAGTATGATACAATTTCTGAAGGTGACTTTATTGAAAAGGGGAAAGAGATAAAGGTAATCAGAACCGAGGGGTCTAAGATAGTGATAAAGCTTTTGAATAAAATCTGATATAT
>CAYYJL010000007.1:0-16940 GCA_964472245.1 uncultured Ignavibacteriaceae bacterium
GATCGCCGTCTCCTTCTATATTGGTTTTGCCGGACTGCTGCATGGTGAACTCGGCAATTTTCTCGCCGCAAAAGGTCTGCGGAATCAGTCCGTACATGGAGGGAATAATATTGGAAAACCTCTGCGGCCTGTCCACCTTCAGGTACCCGGTGTGTTTATCAATTTCATATTTGATGGTATCTGTTGGTACAATTTCAATAAAAACGGTAACAACTTCAGGTGAATTTTTACCAATAGGAATTCCATGCCAGGGGTGCGGCTTAAAGAGCAGTCCCATCATAGTCCATATCGGGTCTATCTTCGGATCATTATAGTTTTTCATGTTGGTCTGAGTATTATATATGCTAGTATTTTTTCTATTCAGCAGGGGAGTACTGCTTTTTTTCAGGTGGCGAGTTTTTTTAATTTTTCAATTTCATCGCGCAATGCAGCAGCTCTTTCAAACTCCAGATCCTTTGCTGCTTTTTTCATTTCATCGGTCAACTGCTGAATTAAGTCCTGCTTTTGTTCTCCGGTCATATATTTAACCACCGGCTCTGCAACAAAACTGAACCCTGTTTCTTCCTTGACGCTGCCTTCCCGTTTTCTGACATCAGCAATGGAAGTAGAATTCATAATTTCCTCAATGCTTTTGAGGACAGTCTGCGGTGTAATGCCATGCTCCTCGTTGTATTGCATCTGCAGCGCTCTTCTGCGGTTGGTTTCACTGATCATCTTGAACATGGAGTTGGTGATTCTGTCCGCATACATGATAACAATGCCGTTTACATTTCTTGCTGTCCTGCCCGCAGTTTGCAGAAGTGAACGTTCCGAACGGAGAAAGCCCTCCTTATCAGCATCAAGAATAGCAACGAGCGAAACTTCCGGCATATCGAGTCCCTCACGGAGAAGGTTTACGCCGATTAATACATCAAACTCACCCAGCCGCAGATCACGCAGAATTTCCACCCGTTCCAGGGCATCAATACTGCTGTGTATATATCTGACTTTTATTCTCAATTTATCCAGATAATCTGTCAGGTCTTCCGCCATTTTTTTTGTCAGAGTGGTAACCAGTACACGCTCTTTAACTTCTGTGCGCTTTCTTATTTCGCCGATTAAATCGTCAATCTGCCCTTTAACAGGTTTAACAATTACCTCCGGATCTACCAGTCCAGTGGGACGGATAATTTGTTCCACCACTATACCCTCGGACTTTTCCAATTCATAATCCGCCGGAGTTGCACTCACAAAGATTACCTGGTTCAACAACTGCTCAAACTCTTCAAACTTCATTGGTCTGTTATCCAGAGCAGAGGGGAGTCTGAATCCGTAATTGACCAGCGTTTCTTTTCTCATCCGGTCGCCGTTATACATTGCACGTAGCTGCGGCATGGTAACGTGGGATTCATCAATAATCATCAGATAATCTTTGGGGAAGTAATCAAACAGGCAAAACGGTCTTGAGCCCGGTTTCCGGCCGTCAAGATGCCTGGAATAGTTTTCAATACCGGAACAGTATCCCACTTCCTTCATCATCTCAATATCAAAACGTGTCCTTTGTTCCAGCCGCTGTGCTTCCAGGAATTTTTCCTCCCGTCTGAAAAATGAAAGCTGTTCATCCAGTTCTGCTTCAATATGCTGGATGGAATCAAGAAGTTTTTCCCTGTTAGAAACAAAATATTTTGCGGGATATATCGTTGCTGTTTCAACTTCTTTAATCACATCTCCCGTTACCGCATCAATAATACTCAGCTTTTCAATCTCATCCCCCCAATATTCAACACGGATTGCTTCCTCATACTGAAATGCCGGTACTATTTCAATAACATCGCCCCTGACACGGAACGTACCACGGGTGAACTCTGTATCATTCCGTACAAAAAGTATATCAATCAGCTTACGGAGCAGTTTTTTACGGGGTATGGTTTCGCCTTTGTGCAGGAAAAGGATCTGATCGGTAAACTCCTGCGGGGCTCCAATTCCATAAATACAACTGACGCTGGCAACGATAATAATATCATTTCTCCCCTCAACCAATGAGGTTGTTGCTTTCAGGCGGAGACGGTCAATTTCATCGTTGATGCCGAAATCTTTTTCGATATACAAATCACTGGAAACCACATAAGCTTCCGGTTGATAGTAATCGTAATAAGAGATAAAGAATTCAACCGCATTCTTCGGGAAAAATGACTTAAACTCTGAATACAACTGCGCCGCAAGAGTCTTGTTATGCGAAATAACAAGTGTCGGCTTGTTAAACTCCTTGATTACGTTTGAGACGGAAAAAGTTTTCCCGCTTCCGGTAACGCCTAATAAGGTCTGGAATTTATCCCCTCGCCTTATGCCCTCGTTTAATTCCGCGATAGCTTTCGGCTGATCACCGGATGGCTGATAATTTGAAACGAGTTCAAATGGCCTGAAGGGTGCTTTCATTTATTCGAGTATAAGTTCAGCAGCGTGGAAGTAATCCTTATGCAGATGTCCGCGGAGAATAACAGTTTCTGCGCCCTTAATCTGCTCCATGGAAAAAGTCGGTGGTGCCTGAATTTTGACTACCTGGCCGTTTTTATCCCGCCCGTGGAAAACAATACTGCCGGATGCCGGGTCAATACTGAAATCCCGTTCTTTTGCAACATAGACCTTTATGTCCTTGTTCGCATTATTATTGGTATCGAAATCGGCAAATGACCCGATACCTTTCTGTGGATTAAAATATGTGAGATAAATCGTACCGAGAACGATTAATAAAAGAAGAGGGACAACGAATTTCTGGATATTTTTCATACAAATTTAATTTTATTTAACTTTTAAAGATATTTTCAAAAAATTAGTAATTCAACACAATAAGAACGAATGCTCCAAAAATATGACCAGGCAATCACTTTAACACCCAGGCGGAGGGTTCTCATTGTTACATTTGCCTGTATAGTCTGGGTAGCTGCCTATATTTATGGCAAATACTCGTTCCTTAAATTTGCCAGCCCGAATCAGCTGAAGGACTGGGATTTGGCTCACGCCATCCATTTTTTTGCCACACTGGTGATTGTTATCAATTCCTTTATGAGTGATAACCTTGCTCCGGCAGTCAATTGGGCTGCATTCGGGGTTATCTTTTTTCTTTCCGTGCCAACGTACCTTCAAACCGTCACCGGGGATTCGTATTATTCATATGTCACGATAATCGGGATACTGTGCAGTTTTATTATCGTTGGTTTTTTTGTTATCCGCTGGATGAGAGGAGATTGGGATTGATTCCTTTAAACGAATTCAAACAACTGGATTTTAGGAAAAAAGTACTCCTCATTGCTTTCCTCAGCGGATTCGTAACCGTAGGGAACGGGGCATTCGGTTCACATCTTCTCCAGGACCTTCTCACGCCAAAGTTGTACGAAACCTGGAAGACCGCAATTTTATATCAAATGTTTCATACCCTTGTGCTGCTGATATTACCTGCGTTAAGAAAATTACCCGAAATTCCGGTTTATTTTTTTATTGCAGGGATTTTTCTTTTCTCCGGCTCCCTGTATGTCTATTGCCTCTTTGGCGTTCAGATTGCGGTATATTTTACTCCAATCGGTGGACTTTGCTTTTTGGCCGGATGGGCCGGGATGTTCTACTCTTTTTACAATGAATAAAGAGCTTATTTAACCACCCGTAACTTGAAATAGACTTCTTCCGGGGAGAAAATACCTGCAAAAAACCGCTCATACATAACGGGTTCTATATTGACGATATAATCCATCCATTTAAGTGCAGCAAAATGAGAAGTAATGAATCTCTTTTCAAGAACCTCAAAGGTGGCTTTCCCTTCATAATTTGTCCGGTGATTCAGTTTCCATTTTTCATAAAACTTCAGCTTGCGGTTTTCAATGTATTCGTAATTATCAAAAGTCCGGATGGAAAAAGGAATTTTGTGATCCGGTTCGCCAAAATACTTGGTATTTAAGAAAAACGGCGCATATACAATAATAATTCCATCGGGTTTTGAGATGCGGTAGAGTTCGGTCACTGTTTTGTGAAAACTATCCAGATGTTCCAAAATGTGGGAACAGTAAATTTCCGAGAAATGATTTTCCGGGAATGGGTAGGGGAATGTGTTAATATCATGAATCTGATTTCCGCCATAATCCACAATATCCAGATTAACATAGCCATCTTTCAGATCTTTGCCGCAGCCGAGGTTTAGTTTCATTCTACTTAATTTTTTTAAAAGGAAAGTTTAAAATAAAAAAACCCGGCTGGTTAGCCGGGTTTAATATGGCGATTATTACTTTAATCGAAAGAAATTTTAGGGAAATTAGCACCTTGCAAAGTTACTTCTTCAACTTTAATTCTTGCAACTCCTCGTTCAACTAAATCGAGTTCGCGTGCTGCACCCTTGGAAAGATCCAGTTCCCGTCCCGGGATGTAAGGACCTCTGTCATTAATTCTAACAATCACAGATTTACCGTTTTTCGGGTTGGTAAGTCTGAGTAATGTACCGAATCTGAGTTTTTTGTGCGCTGCGGTAAGCCCTTCCTGGTCATATATTTCACCATTAGCGGTTACTCTGCCATGGAAACCGGGTCCATACCACGATGCCTTCACCATTCCTTTTTCTATAAAGTTAACAACGGTTGTCGGGGTTTCTTCTTCAACAACGTCAACTTCAGGAAGAGTGACACTCTCTGATACATTTTCTGATGCTTCCGATATGAAAGCATTTTTAGTCGTAAATCCTGCCACGATTAATATCATGAAGAATATTACAACCTTTACGATGGTTCTCAATAAGACCTCGTCAATTGTTTAACATAAATTACCATACAAACATATGTAATTCCTGTTTTCACACCAAGATAATGGCTGTGAGGAATGCCATATTTGGACTTTTCGACCATTTTGGTCTTTTAGTCGAAAACACCATGTTTTTGTTTGGATATTTCATCCGCACAATATGGAATTTGACGCCTCAGATTGACGAATTACTTATTTCAAATACTTCTCAAACCAACCGACTGTACGCTCTAACGCATTAATATAATGATATGGTTTGTTTCTTATACCGTGACCTTCACCCGGATACAGCACAAACTCCACCGGGATACCGATTGTATTGAGTGCCTGATACATTTCTCTGGAATTTGCCACATCGGTATACTTATCTTTTTCTCCCTGAAGAATTAATGTCGGCGTTTTTATATTAGTAACATAAAAAGCAGGGGAGCGGTTAATATAAAGATTATTCATATCAATCGGCTTTTCCCAATAGTAGTAGCCAAAGTACATTTTTTCAAAAGCCGGCTGCCAGGAATTACTCCAGTCAGTCAGAAAACTGAATATGCCATAGAGTGAAACCGCAGCTTTGAACCTGTTGGTTTGAGAAATTGTCCAGTTGGTCAGGTAGCCGCCATAACTGCCGCCCATAACGCCCATCCGGTTCTCATCTATATAACCTTTCTTTAACAGCATATCCACGCCGTCAATAATGTCAGTATAATCTCCTCCGCCAAGGTCATAACGGTTTGCCTGGCCGAACTCATCTGAGCCGCCAAGACTGCCTCGGGGGTTGGGCGCAAAAACCAGATATCCCATTGCAGTGAACATTTTTACCGGATATATCTGATTATAGGAATTTCTGAAGTAACCGTATGGCCCGCCGTGAATGGTAAGGATTAAAGGATATTTTTTTGCGGGATTAAAATCCGCAGGTTTAAACACAACCCCGCTTAACTCAAACTTACCATCTTTACTTTTGTAAACTACTTCTTCCTGAGTTCCGGTTTTGAAGGAGTCTGTTTGTATGCTGAAATGGGTCAGGCGTTTACCATCCCGATAAATTTCCTGCAGGGTTGTTGCGGACTCAGCTCGCCACAATACCTGCCCATTATCGCTGACACTGATATCAGAAATTGAATGTCCCGGCTCAGAGATTTTGGAAATTTTGTTGTTCTTTATTTCCAGCAAATAAGCAGGAACCGTGGTTTTTTCAACTGCTGTGAAAATAATCTCATTATTATTTTTCCATGCAAAGGATGAGACTGAAAGATTAAAAGTACCTGTCAGCAATTTCCTTTCCTTGCCGGAAGCATCAATGATGTTCAAATCAATTTCTGCAAATTCAATATCGGGAACAGTACGGCTCAGAAATGCAATCATTTTTCCATCCGGAGAATACTGGGCTGAGGTTTCCGGACCCGCGGTGGTTACAAGCGGTGTTATTTTTCCACTTTTGTCCACAGAGTAGAGATCTATTTTATCCTCATCATTATATTCACCTGTTTTGCTTGATTGATAGACAACAGTTTTACCATCCGGACTGATATTTATTCTCTCAGCTCCCGCATCCAACTTGATGCCATCAGTTACCATCAGATCAGCAACATTTATAAAATATAACCACTTGGCAGGATTTTTAAGCGGGAATACCATCTCATCAGATTTAATGGTTTTGCCGCCGGAGGTAAAGGGTTTATCCTCTTCGTCTCCTGAACATAAAATAGCTACGGTTGTTCCACTTTTACTTACAGCATATTCCTCTGCATCCCTTGGCAACTCAGTCAACAGAGTTGGCTCGCCGCCATTGAGTGACGCCCTCCAGAGAGCGGTTTTTCCTGATATGTTTTTACCGCCGGAATCTCTGTAACTTCTGTTCGAAAGAAAATAAAGGAATGCGCCATCCGGCGAAAATACAGGGGAGTGGCTATTGCTGCCAGGTGCGGTGAATCGTGTATAAATACCTGAAGCATTATCCAAAAGGTATAAACTTTGCTCCCAGGAAAGGAAGTCAGGTCCCGTTTTTCTGATTACGAAAGCAGTCAGCTTGCCATTTGCGGATATTACCGGCGCAGATGCCTGTTCAAATGATACCAAGTCAACAGCGGATGGAATACGGCTCTGAGCTTGGGAAGCCCCAGCGAGTATTAAAAGTAGAAAGATTAAAAGATCGGTAATTTTATATTTATTCATTGCTCATCCAATCTCATTCGTTTAACTTGTAAATAGATTCAGTAATTTTCCTGATGAATTAATTAAAAATAACTATTTACAGATATTAGACGGACGAAATAAATAAAATGCATGAAGTAATCTTAGCCATTGGTATTATATTTTTTCTGGCTCATGTGGCTGTGTCAGTATTTGAAAGAACCAAAGTCCCGGATGTATTATCGTTAATCGTATTGGGAATTGTATTTGGTCCGATTCTGGGTATAGTCAATACTGATGATTTTGGCAAAGTAGGCACTGTTTTTAGCTCTCTTGCCCTGGTCGTTATTTTATTTGAAAGCGGTACCACTCTTAATCTGAAGACATTATCAGAATCTATAAAATCCACGTTAACAATATCTATGGCCACCTTTGTCGTATCAGTGACTGTGGTTGCCATTGTTGGTTATTTCATTTTAAACCTTGGTACTCTGCCCGCCATTATTCTCGGTCTTATTGTAGGGAGTACATCCCCTGCAGTTGTTATTCCTTTGGTTAAGGCACTCCGAATGAAGCGGAAGGGGGAGACAGTTCTGGTATTAGAGTCTGCGATCTCAGATGTATTATCCATTGTTCTTGTATTCAGCTTGATTTCAGCACAGATGAACGGACATATTGAAACCGGAAGAATTATCGGTGACGTTCTTTCCTCATTGCTCTTTGCAATAGTTATCGGTTTGATTGGAAGCATAGTCTGGCTGTTGGTACTAAATACCGTAAGGCGATTCCCGAACACACTGCTCTCCACATTTGCATTTGTATTTATTGTATATGGAGTATCAGAGTTTCTGGGATTCAGCGGAGCTATAGGAGCACTTGCGTTCGGAATCGGCCTGACCAATCATAAACGGATTAGAAGTCTCCTTGGCATAAAAATACTTGAACAAAGGGAATTTGCAATCATTACGGAAACTGAAAAAGTATTTTACAAGGAAATCGTATTTGTCCTCAAAACCTTTTTCTTTTTGTATCTGGGTATCTCTATAAAGTTCGGAGAAATAAACACAGCACTAACGGCCGTGGTGATGGTTATATTTATTTTCCTCTGCCGTCTGGTTATTACCCGCCTGACCATGGATAGAAATATTGAACGGAAGGATGCTTCCCTCATGTCTATTATGGTACCAAAAGGGCTGGCAGCCGCAGTCCTGGCCTCAATACCGTTGCAGGAAGGGATGCCCGGCGGGGAAATTATTCAGGATGTGGCTTATCTGATTGTACTGATAAGTATTATAGGAACTGTTGTTTTGGTTCCGCTTATTGAAAGAGATATTCTTGGCGGCTTCTACCGGACATTTTTTGCAAGTTTTGCACCTGACACTCCTCCGGAAGACGCTGTTGAGGATGTTGATACTGATGAATATTTGTAGATTCCGATTCTCAGTTGGGGGAATGGTATAAAATCTGTGCAATTTTCCAAATGATTTTTTGCCGGGTATAATATTGAATTAGTAGTGGAGAATAGTTGCCTGATTATTCTCCATTTTACTTTGCAGCCCTTATGCCGCACTCTCGTTTGTTGAAATATACAACAAATACACGCTCCAAAATTATCTCACACTATACCACGCGTTAATTCCTGCCCTTTTCTGAGTCGTTTCTGACGCTTTCATCCGCATTGCTTCTCAATAACAATAATTGTTTTACTCTCTGCAACTTTTTTTAACCGCTGCATTGGGCGAATAGCTGTAAATGTTTGGCATAAATATTGAAAAACTGCTTTCAAAATAGGAAGCAATACAATGATTAAAGGATATATAAAAGCAGAGGTTGAACTTTGCAAAGCTTGTGAACTTTGCATTGAAGCATGTCCGCAGGATAGTTTGCAGCTTTCAAATTCTCTGAATAGAAAAGGTTATCGTTACGTTGAGTTAGTTAAAGATAATTGCACAGGATGTACCAATTGCGGCATCATCTGTCCGGATAATGTTATTACAGTATATCGTGAAGTGAAGTCTAAGAAAAAAGCAGCAGAGGTATAAGATGAAGTCAAATGAAAATATCCGGCTGATGAAAGGGAATGAAGCACTCGCAGAAGCTGCTATCCGCGCCGGCATGGATGGATACTTTGGATATCCGATAACACCGCAATCAGAAATTTTAGAATACCTTACCGTAGAAGTACCCAAAAGAAAAGGCGTAGTTCTTCAGGCAGAAAGTGAAGTAGCTGCAATTAATATGATATACGGCGCAGCAGGAGCAGGTGCAAGGGTGATGACATCTTCTTCCAGCCCCGGATTCAGTTTAATGCAGGAAGGTATATCATATATAGCATCAGCAGAATTGCCCTGTTTACTGGTAAATGTAAACAGAGGCGGTCCGGGACTCGGAACCATACAACCATCACAAGGTGATTACTTTCAGGCAACCAAAGGCGGCGGGCATGGTGATTACCACATGTATGTTTTAGCACCTGCATCCGTTCAGGAAATGGCAGACCATGTTATTGAAGGGTTCCGCGTAGCAGAGAAATACAGAATGCCTGCGATGATTCTTTCGGATGGTGCACTCGGCCAGATGATGGAAAAAGTTACTTTGCCGGAGGAAGGTTCACTCCCCAAGCAGGAAAGTGAATGGTCAACCGTTGGCAAACCAAAATCACGTGAAAGAAATGTGATCACCTCACTGTTTATTCAGCCGGAAAAAATGGAAGAAATAAATCTTCATCTTCAGAGAAAGTATGAGGCGCTTAAGTCAGAAATTAAATTTGAAGAATACCGTACTGAAGATGCCGAGTATATATTGGTGGCATTCGGTCTGGCAGCACGCATCTGCAAAAAATCAGTGGATCTGCTGAGAGAATCCGGAATTAAAGCCGGACTCTTCCGTCCAATTACGTTATATCCATTCCCGTCAGAAAAATTGAGTGAGCTTTCTCAGCGGGCAGATTTCTTTATGACGGTGGAAATGAATGCCGGACAAATGGTGGAAGATGTACGCCTGGCAGTAAATGGAAAAATACCGGTCTATTTTACCGGTAGAATGGGCGGCATGATTCCCACTCCTGCAGAAATTGTGGAGAAGGTGAATCAGCAGATTCCTCAACTTACGGAAACAGAAGTATAGGAGATTGAAATGGAAGATACCTTGACAGCCGTAGAACCGGCAGAACTTGAAAATATGGAAGCGGTATATACAAAAACCGAATGTTTAACCGATGCACCCCTGCATTACTGTCCCGGCTGCGGCCATGGCATTGCGCATAAAATGCTGATGGAAGTAATTGACGAGATGGGCATTCAGGAGCAGACCATTGGTGTTGCACCCGTTGGCTGCTCGGTTTTCGCCTATCATTATATGAATATTGATATGCAGGAAGCAGCACACGGCCGGGCCACAGCAGTTGCAACCGGAATCAAACGTGTCCGCCCGGATAAGTTTGTCTTTACCTATCAGGGAGACGGAGACTTAGCTGCAATTGGTACCGCAGAAACAATTCACACGGTTAACCGCGGTGAAAATATACTGATACTTTTTGTGAACAACGCTATATACGGCATGACCGGCGGCCAGATGGCTCCAACCACTCTACCTAATCAGGTGACCTCAACTTCACCATATGGAAGAGATACCAAGCTGAGCGGCAACCCGTTACGTATTACGGAGTTAATTGCAGCGCTGCCCGGTGCATATTATGTAACCCGGCAGACGGTAAATAATGTTAATGGAGTGAGAAAACTGAAAAAAGCAATCCGGAATGCAATGGAATATCAGAAGCTGGATAGGGGAACATGCTTTATTGAAGTTGTTTCTAACTGCCCATCAGGTTACCGCATGACCCCGCTTCAATCAATGAAATGGATTGAAGAAAATATGTTTGATGTATTCCCTCCGGGAGATATAAAAGTTCCGGCGAAAGGAGATAAATAAAATGAAACTCTTAGAAGAAATCATTATTGCAGGATTCGGCGGACAAGGGATTCTTTCACTGGGACAGACACTTTCTTATGCGGCAATTGCTGAGGGGAAAGAAACAAGCTGGATGCCCTCCTATGGTCCGGAAATGCGCGGCGGTACTGCCAACTGCGTGGTTATTCTTTCGGATAATCCTGTCAGTTCGCCAATTATCTCTGAGTTTGATACAGCAATAGTTTTTAATCAGCCATCGCTGGATAAGTTTGAACCAATGGTAAGACCGGGGGGATACTTACTCTATGAAAGGTCTTCTATCATCAGAATTCCGGAACGCACGGATATAAAAGTCATCGGTGTTCCTGTTTTGGAAGAAGCAGAAAAGCTGAAGAAAAAACAGACAGCCAATATGATTATGCTGGGTGTCTATCTGGAACTGAAGCCGGTTTTAACTGAAGATGCAATCCTGTATGCACTTAAAAAAGTGCTGCCGGAAAGGCATCATCATCTCATACCACTCAATGAAAAAGCAATACAACGCGGAAGGGAACTTCTGCATGAAACACTTAAATTAGATAATAACAGTATATATAAGGCAGCCGCTTATGAAAACACAGTCAATAACGTGCGGTAAAAACTGCAGGAATACCTGCTCTATGCTGAATGAAGCATTACGAAAAGAAACTGTTTCTGTACAGTTTTATGAGGAGGTATTGGATCAGTGTAATTCCCCGGAAATCAGAAATCTTGTGGTTGAAATGATTGATCAGAGAAGGGCGGAGATTCTCACGATTATTCAAAAGCTGAATGAGATTCATGCCCGCTCGCAGTCAATAGACGGAGTGATTTCCAGCTTCCAATAAATAAGGATTTTCCTTTCCGCGGCAGCATAGTTGCTGAGGCGGATAGAAAAAAAATCAATCGGGAAGTTTTAACGGAATAGTACGTCAGGATATGTATTTACCCGGATTATAAGGAGATATACACCAGCTCAAGAGCTGTTTTCGTATATCTCCGCATAAACCGGAAAATTATCAGAGAGGGAATGTTACAAAAAATGTAGTACCTTTGCCTACTTCACTCTCCACCCAGATTTTCCCCCCATGCCCCTCCACAATTTTTTTCACGATGGAAAGACCAAGTCCGGTGCTCCGCTCTCCTGCGGTTGAAAGTACACTTCTTTTAGCAAATGGTTGAAACAGTTTTTGCTGATCTGCCGGAGGAATACCCTGCCCCTGATCGCTTACCGCAATCTGACACACATCATCCTTCAGATCTGCGGATACAACTATTTCTTTTCCTGTGTGGGAAAACTTAATCGCATTGGAAATAAGATTATTCAAAACCTGCTCTGTTTTAACCGGGTCAACCTTTACCCTTTGTTTGGCAAATCCGGAGGTGAACAGGATATTAATGTTTTTCTTTTCGGCGATAATTCTGTTCAGGGCAATGTTTCTGTAAATCAAATCAGTTATTTCAATCTCTTCAAGATTTAAATGCAGGTTACCGGATTCTATAATTGATAAATCGAGCAGTTCATTTAAGAGCTTCAGCATAAACTCGCCGGAGTCTTTTATGATATTAAGAAACTCTTTTTCATTTTCGTCCAGCCGTGTCCATGTTTCCTCCATTAAAAGAACGGAGAAGGAGAGAATTGCACTGATGGGGTTTCTTAGGTCATGTGCAGCTATGCGGAGGAACTTATTTTTCTCTTCGTTAAGTTTTTCAAGCTCCAGGTTCTTTTTAGCTATTTCACGGTGCATATTAAGCAGCTGCTTATTAGCTTCTGCCAGTTCACCGTTTTTCTGAATCGCATTTTCATAGGTAGAAAGAAGCAAATCAATAATCTGCATTCTGTCTGAATTAATAAAATACTTTTGCCCGCCAAATACAATGTGAATTCCCATATCGGATGATGATGTATCCTGCCTCAATTCCTTATTCAGCAGTATATAGCTGACCCGGGAAAGAAGAAAATGTTCGTTATAGGGCTTGGTTAAAAAATTATCCGCGCCGGACTGTAATCCCTTTATCACATCTTTGGGGTCTGAAAGGTTTGTCAGCAGCATGATGGATATATCGCGAAACTCCGGATTGCTTTTAACCTTTTGGCACAACTCGTACCCATCCATTTCAGGCATGACAATATCAGAGATTATCAAATCCGGCTTATTTTGAACAACCATATCGTAGGCAGTTTTACCTTCGCGTGCGGTTCTTACGGAATAGCCGTTTTGTTCAAGAATATATTTCAGCTGCTCCAACTGAGTGGGGCTATCTTCAACGATAAGTAGTTGTTTAGCCATTGAAAGCTGATGCCTCAAATTTAGTAAAAGAAAAATTCAAATTCATATTCATTAAAATACGGTTTTGATGTCATTTATTGCTTCCCGGGCTTATTGACCAGGGAATGTAAATACTCCAGGATTTTTTCCGGTGTAAAGATATAAGACTGTGCCTTAATTTTTAGTGCTTCACCCGGCATGCCGTAAACAATACTGGATTCTGCATCCTGTATGATAGTGGTTGCGCCTGACTCTTTCATGAGCTTCAGTTCCAGAGCGCCATCCTTACCCATACCGGTTAAAAGAATTCCGATAGATTTTTCACCAATATTTTGGGCTATGCTCCTGAACAGAACGGAGACCGATGGCTTGGCGCTATGTTCTGATGCCGTAGTCAGTAATGAGATGGTCATATTTTTTTCTACGATGCAATGATAGTTATCCGGTGCTATATAACAGGTACCCGGCTGAATCATTTCACCATCGTTTGCCAGTTTGACATTTACCTTAGCAGTAGCAGCAAGCCAGTCACAGAATCCCTGGGTAAATCCCGGAGATATATGCTGCACTGCAATAATCGGGATTGCAAAGTTTGCAGGCAAATGTGAGAGAATTTTGTCAAGTACAACCGGACCGCCTGTAGAAGCACCGATTGCAATTATCCGGATTTTCTTATTAAATATATAATCATCTTTGGAAAGACTCCGGGTAATCAGTGAATCTATGGGAGCTACTTTCACAGGAGTCCGCTTAAATACTTTAATGGTTGAAAGCAGCCGTATATTATTTACCAGGCGTGATGCCAAAACATCAAATGTTTTTGTGCCGTAGGAATGCGGTTTTTCTGCAACAGCAGCGGCACCGGCACTCAATGCGGAAAAGGTATCCTGCATATCCTTAGGATCAAAATTAGCACTGCAGATAATAATAGGAACCGGATTTGTTTCCATTATTCGTTTTGTTGCATCCAGACCGTTCATTTCCGGCAGATTTACATCCATGGTAATCACGTCCGGTTTTAGTTTAGCAACCATGTCAACGGCTTCTATTCCGTTAACGGCAACTCCAATAACTTTAAGATCTTTTTCCCGGTCAATTGCATTAACGATTAATTCTTTTATCACCGGTGAATCTTCAACGACAAGAACGTTAATCATAGTAATCTTTCTATGGTATCCAGCAAAGCTGACTGATCAAAACTGCTCTTTACAATATAAGCATTTGCTCCGGCTTGAAGGCCTTTTTCTCTATCTTCATTTTTTGCAAGGGCTGTAACTAGGATGACCGGCAAATTCCGCAAAGTGATATCCTGACGGATTGATGCGGTCAGCTCGAATCCGGTCATTCTGGGCATTTCAACATCTGAAACAACCAGATCAAATTTACCTGCTTTTAAGGATTGCATTGCGTCCAATCCGTCAAACGCGGTTGATACTTTGTACCCGAATGACTCCAATATATCTTTTACCAGCATGCGTGATGTTATGGAGTCATCAACAACCAGGATATTTTTTTCTCCTGCCGGGCTTTCCTCTTTACGCAATACGGAAGACCTGCCCTCACGTTCTACGGAAAGTATCAGATCCAGTACATTAAGAACGGGGATTATACTGCCATCTGCCATAAGAGAGGCACCGGATATATATTTAACCCGGCTGAGCTGCTGGTTAAACTGCTTTATTATAATTTCACGCTCATCAAGAACAGCATCAATTTTAAAAGCCACTCTCTTTTCCCCTGATTTTATATACAGGCAGGTGATATATCCGGAGTTATTCTGCATCGGCATCCCTTTTAACTGCAGTTTATCACTCATACGGACAAGCGCAACCGGAAATCCTTCAACATTGACGGTTTCTTTGTTGCCAACTGTTTTGATGTTTGTTGCATTGATGCGCAGTACCCTGGATACCCGTATGGTAGGTATCGCCAGGACGGAGTCATTGCATTTGAAAATTATTCCGCGCAGGGAACTGAGATATATGGGTATCAGTATGGATATACGTAATCCTTTCCCGGGGAACGATTCCACAGAAATACTGCCATCTAACTTTTCAATTTTCTCTTTCACAATTGCCATACCCAGACCTCTGCCGGATATATCAGTAATATTTTCCGCGGTGGAAACATCAGAGTAAAAGATAAAATTCACCAGGTCTTCTTCAGAAAGTATATCAACTCTGTGGCTTTCCAGGATTTGTTTTTGTATCAATGTCCGTTTCAGGCGGTCAATATTGATACCTATGCCGTCATCTTCAATAACAATGGAAACTTTGTTACTTTCTATTGTTTGTATGGAAATTTTTATTTGTCCTGCTGAATTTTTACCTGTATTTCTGCGCATCTGCGGCTTTTCAATACCATGATCTATACTGTTGCGCAGGATATGGACAAGCCCGTCCTTCAGTTCATCTAATATTCTCTTATCGCACTGTGCATCGGCCCCCTCAATGTGAAGTTCTGCCTCTTTGCCGAGGTCGCGGGATAAATCCCGTACCAGCTTAGGAAAACCTGCCGTTATGTGGCTGAAGGGGAGCAGTAAGACATCTTTAATATTTTCAATTAATCCTGATATATTACCCGAAGATGCCCGGTACTGGCGCCCGGTTTCTTTAAGAAGATTTTTTATCTTGCCCGAAAGCGCACCGGTTAGTTTTTCACTTTGATTCAGAACCTGTTCAACATTCTCGGCGGAGCTTCCGCTGTTATTCTGCAGCTCAAATCGTATCATGCGGAATTTATCTCTGATAGCTGCCAGATCAGTTTCTATCCCAAACATTTTATTATATATCTGTTCGAATGCAAATTTGGTGGAAAGAATTTCCTGAGTCTTAACAAAAAGTTCATCAATTTTTCCGGTGGAAACCCGCACTGTATCCGCCGTGGGGAGATCTTGCGTCCTAATTGGCATAGTGGCTGGCGGCGGGGTTGGGGCAGCAGCTGCCGGTGCGGGGTGGATTGCCGTTGTTTTAGTTGATTTGGATATATCTTTTTTCAGCGGTGTTTTCTTTTTAATTTTTTCCGGACTATCCTCTGTATTAAGGATTAAATAGTCAGACAGTGTTTTACTAACATCATCAATGTTATGGCTTTGCGCCATCTTTTCTTCATCACCGGCTGCATGCAGGAATTTATATATCAGGTCATTTGACTGAAGCAGGAGATCAAAAAGCTCCGGGGAAGGTTCCAGCTGCCCCAACTTAAGGGATGAAAACGCTGTCTCTATGGTGTGACATATTGTTTCAATTTCTGAAATACCAACGGCACGTGATGCACCCTTGAGACTGTGCGCCTCCCTGAATGTGTGTTCAAGAATAGAGGAACGCTCCTCATCTGCGGAGGTCTGCTCAAGCTTTATAATACCATCGCTGATATTTTGTATATGCTCGTCAGCTTCAATCCGGAAAGTTTCCAGCAGCTTTTGGTAAAATGCCTGATCCATATCAGCCGATGGTAAATACCGAAGTTATATCGCGCAGCCGTGCAGAAAGACTTTGCAGATCCTTTGAGGAAAGTTCAAGTGCTTTTGTGGTTTGTGCATTCTGCATACTTGCAGTTTTAATATTGCCCATAGCCACCGCAACCTGGTCCATACCGATAAACTGTTCCTGACTGGAAACAGATGTTTGCAGCGCAGCATCGTTGAAGATGTTAATGGTGTTGGAAAGCTGGATAATGGATTTTTGTGCTTCTTCAGAAAGATGAATTGTTTCGCCGACTATCTTTTCTCCTTCTGTTGTTGCAGAGACGGTAAGACTGATTGCACTTTGAACATCATTTAAAACATTTTTAACCTGAGAGGTTGCCTGTTTGGATTGTTCTGCAAGACTCTTTATTTCCTGCGCGACAACAACA
>CAYYJL010000008.1:0-3865 GCA_964472245.1 uncultured Ignavibacteriaceae bacterium
CTTTTTTGATGATTTCTTCTTCTCGCTTAAGTCTTTCTTTGCATCGTGATTCGTATTGGTAGAAGGCTTGTCTGCTGATACCGAATACAGAACAGATTTCAGATATGGTATATCCGTCTGCAGAATCTCTTCTGGATTCTTTGCTAAGAAATCTGATAGCCTTTGCGCGATCTTTTTTTTTACAGCCGGATCCCGAAAGTAATCAGAGACTTCGATAAGTCGTTTATAAAGTGCCAACTCTTTCTCAGCTTGCAAGAGCAGCTTTTCAATAGGGTTAACTGTTACTTTTTTGCTCATGGCCTTTGTTATCCTCAAAAATCTGGATGGGTAATTTCCGTACTTTTTTCGCCATTTGCTAATAGTTGTACTGCCTCCAATTTGATATTTTCTGCGAGCTCCTTCAATACTGATTATTCCAGCTTCTATCTGCCGAATCAAACGTATCTTAAACTCTTCCGGATATTTGATGACTTCCTGTATCATTTGTTGTCCTTTCTTTGACTTTTTGATGTCAACCTATTTCAGGACAATACAATTCCGCCCAGCGGTTTTTTTTAAGGGGGGGGCTATCTAATAAATCTAATTTGCAAGTTCAATTTCATTTTACAGAGACCATTTTCTTCATAAATTTGACCAAACCCATGTCTGCCCTGTGATCCTGCTTCGAGTCTGGTATTCTTATATAAATAATTTTCAAAATGTTTTTGAAAATAAAAATGGTAACAAACTATCTCACCATCTTTTTTTACAATTAGGTAACCACCAGTAGCTTCATAATCTCTCGTCCAAACAGTTGAGGCCCGCATCCCAAGGGCATAGTCAAGAAGAAATTTTTTCACCATGAGTTCATACATGCGTGAATTAATAGATAAATCATATTTTAACGGGTTCATTTCCGTAATAGACTCTATTAGCTCTCGAATATTACTTTTATTTTGACTATAATATATTAACAGCATTTCAGCGACTATATGATCAAAATAGTAATCAATAGTTTGGAGGTTCAATTTAAAAATACTGTTTTTTACTTTTTCAAACTTCAAGCACATTTTTAGGTTAGATAAAGCTTGTATGCGATCCGATATGTTAGCCATTGCATTAATTTTATTCATCTCCGTATTACTTAAATTTCCCTTAACAATATATATAAAATTGGTTGCACTACTTGCATTTAATAAAGTAGAAGGGCTTCCAATTTGAGACTTGATGCTAAATCCTAAAACCGGACTAATATAGGTATTTGTATCATGAATCTGTATGGTGATGTCATTCTTTAAATTGGACTTTTCTTTAAGTGAAGTTATGGAAATAGACTTCAAGAATCGTTCAACCTCAGGAATTTGGAATGCCCCTTTTCTAATTTTAATTGCGTTAAGACAATCAAGAGAAATATCTATAAATTCAGAGGCGGGTTTAATCAGCTCCTGATTTCCAAATTTAATTTTTATGTCGGATTTTTCGATTGAAAAATGAACATTACGCTTTTTTTCGTGCCTTATAATATTGAGGATAGGATAAATAAGATTGGGAATTTTTTCTAATTCGCTATCTCCCAGAGAAAGATATCCTTCACTCAAAAGCTTTAAAAGCACATATGGTTCGCTCCACTCTCCTTTGTTTCCTCTTAACTTTGACTTATAAGGCATGAGCTTCCTTCAACTTTTTTATAATATTCTCTGCAGTTGCTTGAATCGCTGGTATGGCGACTGAGTTTCCAAACTGTTTATAAGCTGATGCATCTGCAACCGGGATAATAAAGCTGTCAGGGAATCCCTGCAATCGAGCCCATTCTCTCGGGGTCATTCTCCGTATCCCTTTTCGATTTACGACTCCTTTGATTTTTGTGGTTGGTGTAAAATCTTTTAATCTCCTGTCAATGACAAGATTGCGTTCCCTACCCATACCGCCTACAACAATTGCATTTGCAAATCCGTCATCGGAAATTATTTCATAACCAAAACCGTTTCCTTTTTGTGCATGTCTTAATTTGTGCTTTTCGAGTGTCGACAAATATTGAGTTGACAAATAGTATTTCGTCGAAGGGACTTCTTTCTCTTTTATTTTCTTAAAAGGAATTATTTCTTCCGATCCCGTAGGATATTCAAATCCCTTTATTCCGAGATCATTCCTAAAACCGACAATATAAATTCTTTCTCTATTCTGAGGAACACCAAAGTTTTTTGCATTAATTATTTGCGGTTCAGGGACAAAGTAGTTTAGGTCACTTCTTAAAACGTTGAGAATTGTCGCTAAAGTCTTTCCCTTATCATGATTTCTTAGTCCTTTTACATTTTCGAGGAAGAATGCTTTTGGTCTTTTTTTATCAAGAATATCGGCAACATCAAAGAATAATGTGCCTCTTGTATCTTCAACCCCACCTCTTTTCCCGGCTATTGAAAATGCCTGACAGGGAAATCCCGCACATAGTAGATCGAAATCATTTGGAACAAGTGCTTTAATGCTTGGGTCTGTTATATCTCCAAATGGGACTTCACCAAAATTTGCGAAGTAACTTTTCTTTGCTTCATTATCCCACTCACTTGAAAAGACACAATGACCTTTCAAATTTTGGAGAGCGATTCTAAAACCTCCGATTCCTGCGAACAAGTCAATGAATTTGAATTTAGGATTTTTTGAAGGAGGAAAAGGAATTAGATTTATATTAGATTTTATTAACTCAAAGTAATTTGATAACTGTTCGCGGGCAATGTCTTTAATTGCATAAGTAGCGATAGTATTAAATTCTTTAGTTTTAATAGTTTTCGATTTAGTTTGTCCAGAATAAGCATGATCTAAGGCTAAATGTGTGATTAATGCCTTTAAATCTTCATTAATGTTTACTTTATTTACACATAGATCATTTTGCTTCAATACTATTTTACTCCAAAACCGTAGGACCGTCCACCCTTGTTTTTTTAAAATCCGATTGACTTTCTTATCACGTTTTATATTGCCTTCAATTTTTTCCACCCAGAAGTTAATATTGCTTTTGTGATCTAGCTTGCGCTTACTCCAATTCTTACCGTGCCAAAATTCTCCATCAACAAAAACTGCAAGTTTTATAGACTTAAATACGATATCAGGTTTACCAAATACTGTTTTATCGTTTTTCCGATATCTCAGTCCTCTGGCAAAAAGTGCTTTGGCAAGAATTATCTCAGGAACGGTCCCAGATGAACGGACAGCCTGCATATTCTTTCGTCGCTGCTCTCTAGTAAGTTTATCCAATTTTTATTGTAAAATATTCTTGCAAATTTACCAAAAAATCAAATCACTTTTAGTACCCTTAATTTGGTTTATTCTTCCATCAGGCGAACAAATTCTGCTTTTCTATTTTAGATGATACTTTGATTAAAGCATTTTTTGAAAACACTGCCTTTAGGATTCTTCCTTTAGCATGAAGTAAATCATCATCAAACCTTTCATTGTTGAGTTCAGACTCTAAGAGTTTAATAATTTTATTGGCTAAAGCAATTTGACGGGAGATACCCTGCTCATTGGGGAGTGATTCCATCGTAAATTTGATAATCGCTGAAAGGTACTGAGAAAGGAATTCCCCGGCTTCGCTTTTATCAAGAACGGACTCTTTAATATAGTAAGTCTCTTTATCCAAATTATCTAACTTGGCGGCAATGAGCTTGTTGATTAACTGTTCGTAGAGACCTTGCTGAAGCATTTTATATCCCAATGTAATTATAGAATACTAAATTTATAGGAACAAGTAATTTTAAGATTTAAGATAACAAATTTCAGTTTTCACAGCCCTTATCCCGTAGAAAAAGTTTTATTAGCGGTACTGCTTTTGTGTGTTACAATTCATAAGTCCGGAAATATTCTCTTATCTCGTCCTCCTCCCTCCTTTTTA
>CAYYJL010000008.1:3875-16915 GCA_964472245.1 uncultured Ignavibacteriaceae bacterium
TAATATAGCCATACATTATTAATGAAACTATGGTTTAATTTAATCTCTCATGTATTTTTGCACTTCCCCCCTCCTTTTTACCCCGGTTTTCCTCCGGTTTTGCTTTATTTGTCGGCTAAAATCGGTAAATTTAGGGATTGAATTTATCTGAGGTATAAATGAAAGTTTTCCTGTCATGTATTTTGCTTCTGAGTGTTATGACCGCTGATGCACAAACAAAACGCGCGCTTAATTTTGATGATCTCTGGGCTATGCAGAGAATTGGTACGGTGGATCTTTCCCCGGACGGTACCACACTGGCTTTTTCCCTTACTTCCTATTCCATAGACCTCAATAAGGGGAACAGCGATATTTATCTGGTCAATACGGATGGCTCCGGGCTTAAGGCACTCAAAAATACGGAAAAAGGGGAAAGCGGCCCCAAATTTTCTCCGGACGGGAAACAACTCGCTTATGTGATGAATAATCAAATCCGCATTTGTAATGTGGATGGCAGCGATGACCGCGAGCTGACCACTCTGCATACCGGCGCTTCCGGTGTTGTATGGTCACGGGACGGTAAAAAAATGCTGTTTGTTTCCTCTGTGTATCCCGATTGCGCGGACCAGGAATGCAACAAGATGAAGGATGAGCAGAAGGAAAAAAGTTTAGTGAAGGCATCGGTGTTTGATGAACTGATGTACCGCCACTGGGATGACTGGCGCGGTGAGAAGCGCAGCCACCTGTTTCTGCTGGATATTGCCAGCGGGGAATATACCGACCTGACGATTTTCAGTACCTCTGATGTTCCGCCTATTTCACTCGGCAGCGCAAAGGATTATTCGTTTTCACCCGATGGCAATCATGTGGTCTTTACGATGAATACGGATAAGTTCCTTGCAGGCAGCACCAACAATGATATATTCCTTTTGGATTTACGCACGCTGCAAAAAGGGAAAGCACCTCAGTATAAAAAGATTTCCGAAAGCAAGGGAAGCGATGCACAGCCGCTTTTTTCCCCGGACGGAAAATATATAGCGTACACTTCCATGGAGCGCGCAGGGTTTGAGGCGGATAAACAGCGCCTGATGCTGTATGATATAGCATCCGGAAAAACAAAAAATCTTATGCCCAAAGAGGATATATCGGTTTCCGATATGCTCTGGTCTCCGGACGGCAAGTATATATACTTTACTTCCGCCAGGGAAATTTATGAGGTTATTTACCGCGTAAGCTCAGAGGGGGGTAAACCGGAAATGGTTGCCGATAAAAGTTATAATGCCGGACTGATGATATCCGGTGACGGCACCAGATTATATTTTAAGCGGCAGAAATCCAACATGCCGTATGAACTGTTCGGCTGTGATGCTGACGGTAAAAACGTAAAGCAGGTTACCACCATAAACACCGCGCGCCTGAAAGATGTGGATATGAACGAGACGGAAACTTTCTGGTCCAAGGGTGCGGATGGTACGCCGGTGCAATCCATAATAATAAAGCCGCCGTTTTTTGATAAGAATAAAAAATATCCGATGATATTTTTAATTCACGGCGGCCCGCAGGGGCACTGGGCGGATGATTTCCACTACCGGTGGAATATACAGCTGTTTGCATCTGACGGATATGTGGTTGTGGCCCCGAATCCGAGAGGCAGCACGGGATACGGACAAAAGTTTGTGGATGAAATTTCCGGAGACTGGGGCGGTAAGGTATATACAGATTTGATGAATGCATACGATGAAGCAATCAAAAAGTTCAGCTTCATTGACGGCAAAAACACATTTGCTGCCGGCGCCTCCTACGGCGGATATATGGTTAACTGGATTGCGGGGCATACAGACCGTTTTAATGCGCTGGTCTCCCACGCCGGAGTATTTAATCTGGAAAGCATGTACGGAACGACGGAAGAATTGTGGTTCCCCGAATGGGAGTTTAAGGGAGCGCCGTGGCAGAACCGCAAGATGTATGAAAAATGGTCACCGCACCGGTATATACACAATTGCAAAACACCGGTGCTTGTGGTGCATGGTGCAAAGGATTTCCGTGTAACGGAAGATCAGGCGTTTCAGCTGTTTACATCGCTGCAGCGTCTTGGCGTGCCAAGCAGATTTTTGTATTTTCCCGATGAAACACACTGGGTTGCTAAACCACAGAACAGCCGTCTTTGGTGGAAATCTGTGTTTGAGTGGTTTCAGAAATATACCAAACGAGAAAACTTATAAGCTGAATAAGAAAGAAAAGAACAATGGCTCATGACGATATACACTGGAGAGAAGTAGATTACGGCGATGAACCCGGACGTTTTGAAGAGGATAAACGGAAGGTAGAGGAGGGTTTATGGGAAACCGTGGAACGCTCCGGCAAAAAGATTACATTTCTTAAGGATGTGATAGCACTGTATAATTATATGACTGACGGAGATGTTTCCTGGTACAGGAAGACCATAGTTGTTGGTGCGCTTTTATATTTTATCACGCCTGTTGATGCAGTGCCGGATTTAGTCCCCCTGTTCGGATATCTTGATGACCTGGGAGTTATAACGGCTACGTTAAAATTTCTGGGGAGTGAGCTGATTCCCTATTATAACAGATAACTCAGCACCGGGTACGCAAAAGTCAGGCCTATGAATTTTAAAGTTCTGAAAAGTACCGTTGTTCACCATGGATTGGTATTTGATCTTAAGGTGGATGAAATAGAGTATGACAGCGGCAATAAGGGAATCCGCGAAACAGCCGTGCATAACGGCGGTGCGGTGGTTGTGCCTGTTACCGGTGACGGAAAGATTATTTTTATTTCACAGTTCCGCTATCCGCTGATGGATACCCTGATTGAACTGCCTGCCGGTAAACTCGGCAAGGGGGAAGATCCTCAGGAGTGTGCAGTGCGGGAACTTCAGGAAGAAACCGGATATACGGCCGGCTCGGTGGAAAAACTGGGCGCCATCAGCACAACACCCGGATTTTGTACGGAGATACTGCATATATATCTTTGCAGAGACCTGGTGCCGGGGCAGGTGAACCGGGAAGAAGGGGAACACGGGATGCAGGTATATATATATACCATGCAGCAGGCGGAGGAGATGATACGCGGGGGAAAGATTATTGATGCAAAAACCATTTCCGGCCTGATGATGGCTAAACTGTATTTACAATTATAACTCCAAATCATGTTATTAACGCTTCACATTAAAGACTATGCGCTCATTGATGATATTACAGTCAGGTTTCATACCGGCCTGAATATCATTACCGGGGAAACCGGAGCGGGCAAATCTATTATTATAGATGCGCTGGGGCTGCTGCTTGGTGAACGTGCTTCAACCGAAGTGGTGCGGAAAGGGGCATCCAAAGCTGTGGTTGAGGGAGTGTTTGGTGTTGCGGGTAATAAGAAAATTGAAAAGCTGCTGAAGGAAAATGAAATAGATTTTCAGGATGAGCTGATTATCCGGAGGGAAATTTCCCTGAAGGGTTCAAGCCGCAGTTTTCTGAATGATACACCCGCCGGACTTCCGCTGCTGAAGGAGACGGGATATCTGCTTGTGGATTTACACGGGCAGCATGAACATCAGTCCCTGCTCCGCAAGGAAACTCATATAGATATGCTAGATGAAGCCGGAGGGTTAGAACAGCAGCGCAGTATATATGAGGCAGAATATCAGGAACTGCGCAGCCGGGTTAAACGGTATCAGGAGCTGCTTGCCAAAGAAGAACTGCTGCGGCAGAAAAAAGATTTATACGAGTTTCAGGTAAAGGAAATTGATGCGGTTTCTCCGGCAGAAGGGGAAGACGAAAAACTTACCGATGAGCTGAAGGTGCTTGAAAACACCGAAAAGCTGTTAACCTCTGTTTCGGTTATCTATGAACTGCTTGCCGATGGGGAAATACCTGCGGTGGATTTACTGGGCAAAGCACGGACGGAACTCCACGCCATAGCAGGTATTGATAAAAGTCTGGCGCCTTTGGATGAAAATCTTTTCGGACTTTCCGGACAGCTTCAGGATATCGTTTCCGAGCTGCGTGCCTATCGTGAGCGTCTGGAGCTTGACCCCGAAAAATTAGAAATTGTACGCCAGCGGCTGCAGCTTATTTCGCTTTTAAAAAAGAAATACGGCGGCAGTATTAAAGCCGTTTTGCAGCACCGCGAGAATATCGGTGCAGAACTTGATCTTGCCACCGGATTTGAAGAGGAGACAAACCGCCTGAAAACAGGCATTGAAGCACAAAGAGTTAAGGCAAGTGAAGCAGCAAGGGTACTTTCAGAAAAAAGAAAAAAAGCTGCTGCGGAAATAGAAAAGAGTATTGTGGCGGAACTGGTTAATCTTGGTATTGCCAATGCGAGATTTGTTGTGCAAGCTGTATATATAAAAACCGGAGGCGATGATTACCTGAAAGCCGGTGAGGAAAAAGTTGCATATACGGCAGCAGGTATTGACGATGTGGAATTTCTGATGTCTGCTAACGCAGGGGAAGACCCAAAGCCGCTTGGCAAAGTAGCATCCGGCGGGGAGGTATCCCGTATCATGCTCTCGCTGAAAACCATTCTTGCAAAAAATGACCGCCTTCCTCTTTTGATTTTTGATGAAATAGATACCGGTGTCAGCGGCAGGATTGCGCAGAAGGTGGGCAATGCACTCAAGAGTTTATCATCTTTCCATCAGATAATAGCCATAACACATCTTCCGCAGATAGCGGGGCTCTCCGACTATCACTTTGCCGTGGAAAAGAAAGAAACAGACGGCAGGGCGCAGACATTCATACGTGAGCTCACCATGCAGGAAAAAGTGGTTGAAGTGGCAAAACTGATGAGCGGTGAAAACGTAACCGAGGCAAGTTTAAAGGGGGCAAGGGAACTGATGGGGAGTTCCGAATAATATATATAGAAAGACTACACCATGAAAGCATACGAAATAACATTCCGCATAGATAAAAAAGAACACGTCCATTTTCCCTCCGCACTCATAAAGGTACTCCCTAAAGATGAAGATATCCGCGCTATTGTGCTGTTGGAAGATGCCAAAGAAAAAAAAATGCGTACGGAAATGCAGCGCATTGAAAATCAGGAATACGGCTATTCGTATATATCCAGCGATGCCGTGTATGATGATTTTTAGCCCGAAACGGTTATTGTAATTTATTTTTGAGACTCAGCGCAAACTCAAGCAGTTTATGCCTTCCTGTTAAGCCGAGTTTTTGGGTGATATGCGCGCGGTGGTTTTGTACAGTACGTGTGGAAATGAATAAGCTGCTTGCAATTTCGCTGCTGGTTTTGTTTTCAGCCAGCAGTTTAAGAACCTGAACCTCCTGAGCAGTCAGTTTTTCAAGCAGTGCCGGATTGTTCGGCGCTGTGTTATGAGAGGGCCTTATCAGATAATCGGAAAGTGAGGGGCTTATATATGATTTACCCGTCCGTACAATACGGATGCAGTCCAGTATATCATCTGCAATCTGGTCCTTAAGTACATACCCTTTCACATTAAACTGAAGCGCCTGCCGGAAAATTTCCTCCTCACTGTAAATAGTCAGCAAAATGATATGAAACCGGTGCCCTGTTTCCATCAGCTTTTCCGACACCTGAAGCCCGTTAAGCCCCGGCATAGAAATATCCATAATAATGATATCGGGGCGGATGCTGAGAATTTTTTCAAGCGCTGTATTTCCGTCATTTGCTGTGCCTGCAATTTCAAGTGAGTTGTCTTCTTCAAGAACTCTTGTTAACCCCTTGAGAAAAATGGCATGATCATCTGCGAGGAAAATTTTAGTTTTGTTCATACTCTGCCGGCAGAATTATCCCTCAGGAAATGATATATGATAATGAGTTCCCGAACCGGGCGAGGTATGAAGAGATAGAGTACCTCCCAGAATGCGCACTCTTTCATGAATGGTCTGCATACCAAAACCCTTCAGCGGGGTGATGTTTTCGTTTTTGCCTCCAATGTCCATACCGATACCATTGTCTGATATATCCAGATATATATTCTTTTCTCCGGCCCCCAGTGAGCAGGTAAAACTATCAGCCCTGCTGTGTTTAACCGCGTTTGCAGTTATTTCCTGAATAATCCTGAAAACAGTAATTTCCTTTTCCCGTGAAATTAACCCTTCCGGGAGGCGATATTCCAGCTTACAGTTTAAACTGCTTGTTCTCATGGTTTTGTTCATGAGAGCATTGATTGTTTTCTCTAATCCCAGTTTCTGGAGTGTGTGGGGATGGAGATCATTACTGACATTTCTTACATCATCAATGACCTCTGACAGGATTTCTTTCATCTCGGCAAGATCATCTCTGTTATGATCACTTTCCGGAATAAACTTAAACATGCTCTTAAGCACAGAAAGATTTTGTGAGATATTATCATGAAGTTCAGAGGCAACGCGCAGTCTTTCATGCTCCTGGACTTCAATCAGCTTCGTTGAAAACTCTCTTTGTTTTCTGCGCTCTTTATCAACTCTTTTTACTGCTGAGTATATAACAAAAACAACTACTGATATAAACCCGAGAGAGGCGGCTGCCTGAAACCATCCTGTACGCCAAAAAGGCGGCAAGACGGTAATGGCAACTGCCGCAGCCGCTGTATTCCACTTGCCATATTGATCTGTGCACTGAACAACAAATCTGTAGGTTCCAGGGGGAATATTAGTAAAATCAGCATAGGGAACGGAATTGGCGTGGCTCCACCCCCTGGAATATCCCTCCAGCATATATCTGTAACGAACCGACCTGGGACTGACAAAGTTCATCGAAGAAAAAGCTATCCGGAAATCCTTTTGTGTATAATCAAAACTGAGAGAACCGGCAAGTACCGGGTCGCTGCCTGTTTTGTATGGAACATTATCTGTAAATATTTCAGTTATATACGGAGTGACAGCCGGTCTGTTTGAGAAAACCAGATGCGTGTTTATCTTCAGTGCTCCGGAGAAACCGGCAAAATATATATTACCGCCGGAGCCGGCAGCGGCCTTTCCGTATGATATCTGGAAACTCCTGATTATATCTGAAAACTCAATAATGGATACCTGCAGATCTGCTAGATCCAAAACACCGATAGCAGATTGACCGCATGAAAACCACAGTTTCTTATCTTCAATAACATTCTGCACTCCTAAAAACTGTATTCTTGGGGTATTATCAAACAGTTTTTTTAATGTGGAAGTTTTTCTGCTGTAAGAAAAAATCCCTGATGCAGAGCCAAAATATGCTGAATTATCTTCAGCTATGGAAATTTGCCCGATGCTGTTGGCTAAACCCGCCGGATTGGTTGAATCCACAAGAACCTGTATGAGACTGTCTTTTCCGGGGTTGTAACAGAACAATCCTCTTGTTGATGAAATATATACCCAGCCCTCTGAATCAGCAGCCATATGGGCTATATAACGGGGCAGGCCTTCTACTAGTGTGGTTTTTACAGGGATGGCACCGGATGCAGCAGCATCCGAATGGTTAATCGTCATCTTTGCGAGTCCGTCCCCCCAGGTACTGACCAGAAAATATCCGGCTGCATCCCGTAGCATATCTTTGGCATAGAGGAGCGGGACCTGCGGGAGGCCAGAGCTGTATTCACGCAGGAATCTGAACTGCATAGCGTGATAAGGGTATGATTTTCTTACAGTCTGAACAGCTGCAATTCCTTTGCCCCAAAATCCGACAAAAGTCTGATTTTCTCCGGATGAAGAGATAAACGAAGCAACAGCAGGCAGTACTACTGAACCTCCTGTTGCCGGTATGTTCTGAAAATATGATGCTGTTGCGGAGTGATATATATCCACACCCTTTTCAGTCCCGAACCAAATTGTACCGGAACCGGTTTCTTTTATGAAATTAACGGCAGGGGTGCTTAGTGAATTCTGATGTAATGGAATATGCACAAAAGCAGAAAAAGCGGATCTGCCAAGATACAATTTGCTTAATCCGCCGTAAGTTCCAATCCATAATATTTCCTGATCATCATAGTAGAGTGTTGTTATTTTATCATTGATAATGGAGGCGGGGTTGCCGGGTATAGAATTGAAGCAGCGGAGTGCGTCCGTATAAGTGTTGTATTCTGCTAATCCGTTATTGGTGCCAACCCAGATAATTGAATCTGAGGGCTGAAAGACAGAGGTGGCAATTTCACTTGTGCTTTTTACTATTCCGGGGAAGTAACGGGTGGAATTGGCCTTCAGGGAATATTCAACGACTCCGGCATCCATCGAGGCAATCCAGATTTTGGAGGAATCCCTGTTCGGGTAGATTCCGTAAATTTGTTTTTTCCTGAGCGGCGAGGATAGACGGATTTTTGCATCTACTCCGGGAGTAATTATATGAAGACCCTTTGCCAGAGTAGAAATCCATAACCTGCCGAGGGAATCTTTATATAAGCCGGTTATCCTGTAGTGAACCGGATTATCTCCGGTATCCGGCTCAATGGTATATTCCTTAAGCAGGTTGAATGAGGCATCGGTTATGCGGAAACTCCTGTTCCCGTAGAATATAAAACCATTTCCGTCTGTATATATACCGCTGATATAAAAATCTTTCAGTGCGGGATATTCAGCTGAAACATCCATAAACATGCCGGTTTTATAAAAATAAGTATATATCCGGTAATCGCCGGAAAAGAAGGTGATTTCCCCGGGGTTAATTTCCATACAACGCCAGAAGTTGGTTTCCGGTCCGGGAGTCTCAGAAAAGCGGGAATTATCAAATTGAACAAAGCGGGTGCCGTCATATCTGCAAAAACCGGCATCAGTGAGTATCCATAAAAACCTTTTGCTGTCTTTAAAAATCTGAAGAATAGTGCCGGAGGGAAGCCCGTCTCTTACGGTAAAGTTGACAAAAGCAGTAACAGCGGTTTCGGTACAAACCGCAGCCGGGTATAAAAACAGGATAAACAATAGTACCGGTAACACAACAACTTTCTCAATTCACACAGATAAATCTAATAAAAAAAATCTATAACAAACATACCGCAAAAATAAAAGCCGCCTTCAACCGAAGGCGGCGGGCGGGAAGAAGGGAAGGATCCACTTACACGCGGGACATTTACCGTTATTTTAGAATCATCATTTTTTTGGAGGCGGAATAGCTGCCGGCAATAACCCGGTAAACATAAAAGCCGGAAGAAAGACCTGCAGCGTCAAACTGCACTGTGTGCGAGCCCGCTTTTTGCCTGCCGTGTGAGAGCGTTCGTATCTTGTTCCCCAGGATATCAAAAACTTCCAGCGTAACATGTTCTTCTGCCGGGAGTTCAAATCTGATTTGTGTTGACGGATTGAACGGATTAGGGAAATTCTGGTGAACCCTGAATTCTTTCGGGAGGGTAACATCATCTAAGGAAGTTAAAACCGTGAGCAGTGCTGAACCTGCGTCCGGCATGTTAATGTTCTCGTTCAATCTGAAATTTTTCACTTCCAGTGTTGAGGTGGAACCGGGCAGAAAGGCAGGCTTAAGCCGAAATCTGAGAATAGCCGGAGCAAAATCAGAGACGGCAGAAAATTGCTCTGCAGATGCAGCTGCCAGATAGATTTTTCCATTGGAGTTCCTTTGATCAGTTTTGAAATTACTGAAGGCAGGATTCCACACTGCTGAATTATATTCAAGTTTAGCTGTATCATACATGACTGTAGATTCAATTGAGAAAATGTTTGCTGCACCGGTTAAGGTGACAGGGAATGAAATGGTATCACCGGGAAGAGACTGGATTGCCTGCAGGTGCAATCCACCGGCTGCGGGATTGAGCGTTCCGCTGTAAGGAAGAGAAGTAATAATACCGGTAATGTAGCGGAGGATAACTGAAGCATCAAATGAAGTAATAAGGTTATCAGTGGTCACTTGTGCGTTTTTTGCTTGCACCGGCATAAAGTCCATACCTCCCACAAGATGTTTCAGGACAAGCGATGCATCATATGCCTGTACAGTACCATTCAAGTCAACATCACCCAATCTTCTGGGAATTTGATAAACAGCGGAAGTGCCTGATTGGACCGGAAAAGTACCGGTATTAATCACAGATGTAAAATCTATAAAGCTGACGTTTACGGTGGAATCCTGTGATATATACTTCAAATTTACCAATAAGCCGTCACCACGAGCAGCCGTTGAACCTGAAGCAGCAAACCGTGTGGTGTTTCCTACTGCATTGGCAGAATGCATCCAATTCATGCCGGCGAGGATTGAACCTGATGTTGAAGCCGATAGAAACCTGATTCCGCTGCCGTATCCTGAAGCAGTAAACTCGGCTGAAAAAACCGGGTCTTGAGGATGTGAAACCAATCCAATTGGGATATCAACTGTATCACCCGGTCCGGCAATGTTAAAAGTTCCCCAAAGATGATGTGAATTACTGCGTGAGGCATAAACAATGTTGGACTTATTATCTGCCGCAAGAATCAGATTATTATTGATAACCTGACCAACCACACTATCCATCGGATTGTACACAATAGAAAAATAGAAAGGGGATATTTCAAAATAGATTGCACTGAAAGCAGTAAAGAGATAGCCGCTGTTTGGAGTAAGGATTGAGATGCCTGTAATATTTTCATAAGAAACAGCATACTGCCAGGTCTTGCCGCTGTCTATGGTTCTGAATACCGAATCATTTGTTGCAGCAAATCCTATGTATGGCTCTAAAAAACTAAAAAACCTGAAGTGGTGATTCCCGGCATAACTCCAGGAAAGACCGCCGTTCGTAGTCCGGTATGTGCGGGGGGCAGAGTTGAATGCATCAACGCCGGAAATGATACCGTTCATTTTATCGGAAAACATGGCAGCACTGATTGAAATGCCGTGAGAGTTCGGGGTGACGGTGTACGATGCCCAGCGGTCAGTTGTTTTATATATATCGCCATTTGATCCAAATGCGTAGAGCGTGGAAATATCCACGAACACAAGATCTGTCAAATTGCCGTTTGTTGAAAAAACATGACTAAATGTCTTTCCGGAGTCCTGAGATCTCAGTATACCTGAAGACAGTTCACTCGAGGCGAGTGCATATATAAACTGCGGACTTTCAAAAACCAATTTTTTCAGTGGCCCGTCACTCCATGCGGTTCGATAAAAGTTTGTGCCATTGTTTGTTGACCGGTATATATCACCATCATTATCGCCTAAAAGAATAAGGGAAGGATGCGGCGAGATAATTGAGACTGGTTTGAATTCAATAGCATCAACGGGCATCCAGTAATTTTCAGTTGAGTTAAAACGGAACAAAATGCTATTACCGGCACCAAACACTTTTGCGGTATCAGAAAGTGCAACCAAGCCCACCGACTGTACATAATGGGGATTCCATGTATTTCCTCCGTCATTTGTCTGCCAGGTTCTCAATTCAGTGTCAACAGCAAATCCATTTTGTGCATTTGCAAAAGCAAAATCCCGTACTCCTTCAGGTGAAACCCGGCGGATGATTGGCTGACCGGCAGCGGGAATAATAACTAAGGAGTCGCTCAGCTTTGATACAAATGCAGTAGAGCCGGCTGTAACCAGTTTGCTGATGATACCGGTGGTAAGCCGGTGATGTTGATTCCAGGTCAGTCCGCCGTCTGTAGTTTTATATACAATATCAATGGTAGCCATATATCCCACTGCGGATGAGATAAAACCCATAAATCTTGCCAGGTTAAGTGAAACTCTGTTCCACGATGATCCTGCATTGGTTGTTCTGTAAACACCAAGATTCGTCATAAGGAATAAGGTATCATCATTCCTGGCATAAATGGACGCCTGATTAATTGCAGGATCCGGCATGGCGGCAACATTATTTAAGCCGGCATATCCGACTATCTGTGTATATAATCTTAAATCACTACCCACCCCGCCGATTATAAAAACGTAATTTTCCGAGACTGAAAAACCGGTAAAGAACTCATTTGCCCTTGCGCGCTCTCTGATGAAGGATATACTGCTGCCCCTGAAACTATACAATGCTTTTTCAGTAAGAAAGAATCCGGAGCTGTCCCGCTGAGAAACAATTTGTATAATGCGGGAATTATTGTATTCAGGATTTAAGTATTTTATATACTGAGAATACAATCCGCCTGCGGATACTATCCAGAAAAGAACGAAGAGAAACAAAGATTTCATGGTGATACCTTTCATTTAAGTAAAATCATTTTTTTAATATTGCTGTACGATCCAATCTGCAAACGGTAAAAGTAAACCCCGCTGGCCAGACCCTCTGAATGTAGTTGGATACTGTTATAACCTGTTGAGACCATCCCCTTAAACAAGGTACGGATTTTTTCACCTGCTGCTGAATACAGGGTCAGCTCAGCGTAGTCAGTTAATGGAGCGGTAAAGTCTATCCGGGTACTGGGATTCCAGGGATTGGGATAGTTATCCTTGAGTTCGTAGTTATACTCACGATTGCCATCAGAATGATGCGGCTGTTCACTTACGCTATATTCTGTTATACTTTGAAGGTTTAACTGAACTCTGCAATGAGGATAATCCTCAGGTCTTGTGTTGCGGAGATCTCCGTTGAAGGAGAATATGCCGATGAGCGAATCCTGCCGGGCGGAAATTTCGCCGATAGAAGCATATAAAATGTTAAAACTTCCACCGCTGTTTTTGATTTCTGTGAGACCGGATTCTTCCAATGCGGAGAAATTAAAATGCTGCGGTGAAAAATGTTCCGGTTTCCAGGTAAAGGAAATTGAAGCGGAATACAGGGGCTTGTATAAGGTGCGGTATATATAAACGGAGAGTATGTTATTACTTTTATCTTTCTTTACCAGAAACGAAACAGCAGCAGAATCTGCAACTGCTTCACTGAAAGGAAGGGAGTTCACCAGTCCTACCCTTAACCGGAGAATGAGAGAAGCATCAAAGGCAGTAATTCCGTCAAAGGGAACGTTAACATCCGCATTAAGTTTTTGCTGCCGGTTAAGTGTTATAGTTCCGGAAAGATATTTTAATATTTGGGAAGCATCAAATGCCTGAACTTGAGTGTTTAGGTCCACATCTCCGTAAACTGTATTTGGTGGGACAGTTCTGAATGACCACACCACAGACCAGGGACCGCTTCCCATGGAGTTTTCTGCGCGCACCCGCCAGTGGTAAGCGGTATTGAAATTCAGTGTATCAGA